>NZ_JAUSYL010000001.1:3000000-3218484 GCF_030816895.1 Clavibacter sp. B3I6 | reverse complement strand
GCGGCGGCCTGCACGAAGAAAGCCGGGTCAGAGGCGCTTTCAGGCGACGGTGAGCCCGGCGAGGGTCTTCTTGCCCCGGCGGATCACCGCGAAACGGCCGTGCAGGAGGTCGTCCACGAGGGCTCCCGCGTCACCCACGGCGGCGTTGTTCACGTACACCCCGCCCTGCGTGATCGCCCGTCGGGCCTCCCCCGCGCTCGCGACCAATCCGGTCTCGACCAGTGCCTGGATGACGGTGGTGCCGGCGGCGATCTCGGCCGACGGCAGCTCGCCCAGGGCAGCCCGGAGCGTCGGCTCGTCCAGTTCGCCGAGCTCGCCCTGGCCGAACAGCGCCTGGGACGCGGCGATCGCGGACTCGGTGGCGGCCCGCCCGTGCACCAGGGTCGTCACCTCCCACGCGAGCGCGCGCTGCGCCTCGCGTCGGAACGGCTCCCCCTCCACCGCGCGGGCCAGCTCCTCGATGCGCGTGCGGTCGAGGAACGTGAAGATGCGCAGACGGTGGATCACGTCGGCGTCGTCCGTGTTGAGCCAGAACTGGTAGAACGCGTACGGGCTGGTGAGCTCCGGGTCCAGCCAGACGGCGTTGCCCTCGCTTTTGCCGAACTTGGTGCCGTCGGAGTTGGTGATGAGCGGCGTCCCGATGGCGTGCACCGTCGCTCGCTCGCTGCGACGGATGAGGTCCGTGCCGCTCGTGAGGTTGCCCCACTGGTCGCTGCCCCCGGTCTGCAGCACGCACCCGTGCGTGCGGTACAGCTCCCGGAAGTCGAGGCCCTGCAGGATCTGGTAGCTGAACTCCGTGTAGCTGATGCCCTCGTCGGAGTTGAGGCGCGCGCTCACGGCGTCCTTCTTGAGCATCGTGCCGACGCGGAAGTGCTTGCCCACCTCGCGGAGGAAGTCGATGGCGCTGAGCGGCGCCGTCCAATCGAGGTTGTTGACGATGCGGACGGCGTTGTCGCCCTCGGGGCTCAGGAAGGCGGACACCTGCGCCTGCAGCCGCCGCACCCACTCGGCGACGACCTCCGGGGTGTTCAGCGTGCGCTCCGCGGTGGGGCGCGGATCCCCGATGAGACCCGTGGATCCCCCCACGAGGCCGAGCGGCCGGTGCCCCGCCAGCTGGAGCCGCCGCATGAGGAGCAGCTGGACCAGGTTGCCGAGGTGCAGGCTCGGCGCGGTGGGGTCGAAGCCGCAGTAGTACGTGATGGGCGGTCCGGCCAGCGCCTCCTGGAGGGCCTCCTGGTCCGTCGACACGTGCACGTACCCGCGCCAGACGATCTCCTCCCACACGTCCGCGAAGGACGGGTCGTTGCGCTGGTCGGTGAAGCGTGCGGGATCGGCGTTCGTCACCCGCCCACGGTACCAGCGCGACCCCTGCTGGACGGCGGGACGCGGCGGCGTCCGGCATGCCCGGCGGGGAGCCGGCCGCGGTGACGACGAGGCGCTCGCGATGTCGGTGGTCCGGGTGACGGTGGAGTCCAGAGCACGGGGGTGCATCAGGCTCACTGCATTGATCTTCGGCGATCAAGTGCGTAGCCTTGATGTGGGTAGATCAAGCTCTGAGAATTGAGGTTCCGCATGTTCGTCATCACCGCCGACCAGAAGGCCAGCCGGCATGACGTGGACCGCGCCGGCACGGAGCGCGACGAGCTCGCGTCCCGCTTCGCCGGTCGCGTCGTGCTGCCGGTCGACCGCACGGCCGGCGACGAGGTGCAGGCGCTCGTCGCCGATGCCGCCACGGCGCTCGACATGGTCCTGCGGCTCACCCGCGCCGGCCACTGGAGCGTCGGCCTCGGCATCGGCGCCGTGCGGACCCCGCTCCCCCGCGCGACGCGGGAGGCGACGGGACCGGCGTTCATCGCGGCGCGCGACGCCGTGACCGCGGCCAAGCGCAGCGCCACGCGCTTCGCCCTCGCGACGGATCCGCCCGCCCTCCCCCTCGGCGACGCTCCAGACGGCGGCGCCGACGACCGGGCGACGGCGCTCCCGGGACCCGCCGAGGTCGAAGCGCTCCTGACCCTCCTGCTGCTCGCGCGCGATCGGCGCACCCCGCAGGGGTGGGAGGTCGTCGACCGCATGGCCGACGGCGGGACGCAGCGGGAGGTCGCCGCCGCGATGGGCATCACGCCGCAGGCGGTGAGCACGCGCCTCCGCACCAGCGGGTGGCGCGCGGAGCGGGCGGCCATCCCCGGGATCACGGCCCTGCTCGCGCACCTGGACCGCACGGCCTCCCCGGGCGATACCCCGGACGACTCCCCGGGGTCTCCGGCCGATCGCCCCGCCCGGAAGGGGGCGCGGTCGTGATCCCCGTCGGCTCCCCCGCGGAGGTGGCGGCCTGGGCCGTGCTCTGCGTGCTGGCCACCGGGGCGCTCGTGCTGGCGCTCCTGACCCTGCGCACGCCCCGCACGCGGCCGGTCGCCGGCGCGGCCGGCACCCTCGCCGCGGCGCTCGTCCTCGGGCTCGCGCTCGTGGATGCGGCCTCACCGCTGGTCGTCGGGTACCTCGGGCTCGTCATGGTCGTGCTCGCCGTGCTCGGCGGCGGATCCGCCTCGACCGTCGTGCTGTCGCTCGCGACGCGCGGCTCGGTCCCCCCGGGCGCGTACGGCGGGATCCTCGTCCCGCCGCGGGGACAGGAGGACGACCCCGCCGCGATCCGGCGCCCCACCCGCGAGGTGCTGCGCGGCGGAGCCACGATCGGCATGCTCGAGCGGCTCGCCGTCGTCGCGGTCATCCTCGCCGGCTACCCCGAGGCGCTCGCGGTCGTGATCGCGATCAAGGGCGTCGGCCGGTTCAGCGAGCTCGGCGAGGCCGCGGAGGCGCGCGAGCGCTTCATCATCGGCACCCTCGTCAGCTGGCTGTGGGCCGCGTCGTGCGCGGCCGTCGTGCTCGTCGTGCGGTAGCCGGACGCCCGAGAAGCCGCCTCAGCGGCGGACGCGGGGGACGTGCGCACGGTACGGCGAGACCGTGGGGTCGCCCGGCACCCAGAAGCGCCACGGGAACAGCTCCCCCGATCCGCCCGGCCCGGAGACGCCGACGCGCGGACCCGACGCCGGCAGCGCGAGCGGGGCGTCGGGGAGGACCAGCTCGTAGGGCGCCGCGTCGAGGAGGGCGCCGTCGTCGGACAGCGGGATCCCGAGCGCGACCGCCAGGCGGGCCGGGCCGCGCGCCAGGTCGCGGTCGCGGACGGCCGCGCCCCGGCGGCTCCGGGCGAGGTCGGTGCCCTCCACCACCTCGCCGGCGCGGAGCAGGACGCCCGCGCTCGTCCCCTCGGGGCCGCAGACGATGTTCGCGCACGTGTGCATCCCGTACGTGAAGTACGCGTAAAGATGCGCGGGGGGCCCGAACATCGTCGCGTTGCGCGCGCGCTTGCCCCGGAAGGAATGCGAGCCCGGATCCTCGCCGACGCCGCGGTACGCCTCCACCTCGGTGAGGCGCACGGACACGCGGCCCTCCTCGGAGTCGCGCGACAGGATCGCGCCGAGGAGCCCGGGCGCCACCTCGACCGCATCGCGCGCGAAGAACCCGGGGTCGATCACGCGTCGATCAGATCAGCTCGCCGTTGAGGCTCGCGACGACCACGACGAAGACCAGGACGGCGACGGCCACGCCGACCACGAGCGGCAGGAGCCAGCGATGCCGCGGCTCGGGCCGCTCGGGGCGGCGCCCGTTCGACAGGGTCATGCCGACGCGTCCGCGGACGCCGACGCCGACGCCCGGCGCTCGGCCGCGGCGTCGGCCCGCGCGCGCAGGCCGGCGACGCGGCGCACCAGCTCGGCTCGCTGCTCGTCGACCCGGACGCCGGCCGTGCCGCCCGCGCCGTCGCGACTCGCCACGGATCCCTCGACGCTCAGGACCTCGCGCACCTCGGGCACGAGGTGCGGCGAGACGCCCCGGAGGTCGTCGTCGGAGAGGTCCTCGAGTCCCACCCCGCGGGACTCGGCGAGCTTCACGAGCTCGCCCGTGATCTCGTGCGCGTCCCGGAAGGCCACCCGGTGCTTGACGAGCCACTCCGCCACGTCGGTCGCGAGCGAGAAGCCCTGCGGAGCGAGCTCCGCCATGCGGTCGACGTCGAAGCGCAGCGTCGCGATCATGCCGGTGAACGCCGGGAGCAGGACCTCGAGGGTCTGCACCGAGTCGAACACGGGCTCCTTGTCCTCCTGGAGGTCGCGGTTGTACGCGAGCGGCAGGCCCTTGAGCGTCGCGAGCAGGCCGGCCAGGTTGCCGATGAGACGACCCGACTTGCCGCGCGCGAGCTCCGCGATGTCGGGGTTCTTCTTCTGCGGCATGATCGACGACCCCGTGGAGAACGAGTCGCTGAGGGTGACGAAGCCGAACTCCCGCGTGTTCCAGAGGATGATCTCCTCGCTGAGGCGCGAGAGGTCGACCCCGACCTGGGCGAGCACGAACGCGAACTCCGCCACGACGTCGCGGCTGGCCGTGCCGTCGATGGAGTTCTCGGAGCTCCGGGCGAAGCCGAGGTCGCGCGCGACCGCGCCGGCGTCGAGCCCGAGGGTGCTGCCCGCGAGCGCGCCGGATCCGTAGGGCGAGACGTCCGCGCGCGCGTCCCAGTCGGCGAGGCGCTCGAGGTCGCGGACCAGGGGCCAGCAGTGCGCGAGGAGGTGATGCGCGAGGAGCACCGGCTGCGCGTGCTGCAGGTGCGTGCGGCCGGGCATGATCGCGCCGCCCGCCGCCTCGGCCTGCGCGGCCAGGGCGTCCACGAGCCGCACGAGCATCGCGTGGATCACAGCCGCGTGGTCGCGGAGGTACAGGCGGACGAGCGTCGCGATCTGGTCGTTGCGGCTGCGACCCGCGCGGAGCTTGCCGCCGAGCTCCGGCCCGGCGATGTCCATGAGGCCGCGCTCGAGGGCGCCGTGCACGTCCTCGTCGGCCTCGGACGCGACGAGCGCGCCCGACCGGACGCGCTCCTCGAGGGTGTCGAGCGCCTGCAGCATGGCCTGCCGCTCCGCGTCGGACAGGTACCCCGCGGACGCGAGAGCACGGGCGTGCGCCCGGGAGCCGGCGATGTCGTACGGCGCCAGCTGCCAGTCGAAGTGCGTCGAGCGGCTGAGCGCGACGAGCTCCGGTGACGGGCCGCCGGCGAAGCGGCCGCCCCAGAGGGCGCCCGCCTCGCTCGCCCGGGTGGACGGATCCGTGCTCTCGGTCATGCGGCTACTCCGCGGCGGGCGCGGCGTCGGGCGTCGGGGTCGCGGCCGCGAGCGCGGCCTGCTCGACCGCGAGGTCGCGGCGCGCCGAGATCTTGCTCGGCAGCGACCACAGCTCGATGAAGCCCTTGGACAGCGACTGGTCGAACGTGTCGCCCGTGTCGTAGGTCGCGAGGTCGAAGTCGTACAGGCTCGTCTGGCTGCGACGACCGGTGACGACCGCGCGACCGCCGCGCAGCGTCATGCGGATGTCGCCGGACACGTGGCGCTGCGAGTCCTCGATGAACGCGTCGAGCGAGCGCTTGAGCCCGGAGAACCAGAGCCCGTCGTAGACGAGGTTGGCCCAGTCCTTCTCGACACCCCGCTTGTAGCGGCCGAGGTCGCGCTCGATGGTGAGGCTCTCGAGCTCCTCGTGCGCCTCGATGAGCGTCATGGCGGCGGGGGCCTCGTAGACCTCGCGGCTCTTGATGCCGACGAGGCGGTCCTCCACCACGTCGATGCGGCCGATGCCGTGCGCGCCGGCGGCGGCGTTGAGCTCCTGCACGATGCGCAGCGGCGAGTAGCGCACGCCGTCGATCGCGACCGGGACGCCCGCCTCGAAGGTGATGGTGACCTCGGTGGGGTCGCGGAGGACGTCGGGGTCCTGCGTGTACTCGTAGAGGTCCTCGATCGGCCCGTTCCACGGGTCCTCGAGGAAGCCGGTCTCGACCGCGCGGCCCCAGACGTTCTTGTCGATCGAGTACGGGCTCTTCTTGCTCTGCTCGATGGGGAGGTCGTGCTCGTTCGCGTAGACGATGGCCTTGTCGCGGGTGAGCGCGAGGTCGCGGACGGGCGCGATGGAGGTCAGGTCGGGTGCGAGCGCGGCGACGGCGGCCTCGAAGCGCACCTGGTCGTTGCCCTTGCCCGTGCAGCCGTGCGCGACGCTGTTCGCGCCGAGCTCGTGGGCCACGCGCGCGAGGTGCTTCGCGATCAGCGGGCGGCTGAGGCCCGAGACCAGCGGGTAGCGCTTCTGGTAGAGCGCGTTGGCCTTGAGGGCGGGGACGATGTAGTCGTCCGCGAACTCGTCCTTCGCGTCCACGACCACGGCCTCGACCGCGCCGCAGTCGAGCGCGCGCTGCCGGATGACCTCCATGTCCTCGCCGCCCTGGCCGACGTCGACGGCGAGGGCCACGACCTCCTTGCCGGTCGCGTCCTTGAGCCAGCCGATGCCGACCGAGGTGTCGAGTCCGCCTGAATATGCCAGAACCACGCGTTCGGCCATGTCGTTCTCCGTTTCCGTTGCTGAGATGTCTCGGGGTTGTGCGGGTGCTGCGTCAGGACTGGCGCAGGAGCCAGACGAGCAGTGCCTTCTGGGCGTGGAGGCGGTTCTCCGCCTCGTCCCAGATCACCGACTGCGGGCCGTCGATGACCTCGGGGGCCACCTCGTAGCCCCGGTCGGCGGGGAGGCAGTGCAGGAAGACCGCGTCGTCGACCGCGTGCGACATGAGCTCGGTCGTCACCTGGTAGGACCCGAGCGCCGCCAGCCGCGCGGCCTTCTCCTCCTCGCGGCCCATCGACACCCAGGTGTCGGTGATCACGACGTCGGCGCCCCGGACGGACTCGACCGGGTCGGCGAGGACCTGGACGGACCCGCCGGTGGTCCGGGCGATGCGCTCGGCGTCCGCGACGACGCGCTCGTCCGGGCGGTATCCGACGGGCGCAGCGATGCGCACGTGCATGCCGGCCGTGACGCCGCCGAGGAGGTAGGAGTGCGCCATGTTGCTGGCGCCGTCGCCGAGGAAGGTCAGGATCTGGCCGGCCGGGTCGCCGCGGTGCTCCCGGATGGTGAGGAGATCCGCGAGGATCTGGCACGGGTGGAAGGCGTCCGAGAGGGCGTTGACGACGGGGACGGTCGTGCCCGCGGCCATCTCCTCGAGGCCCGCCTGGCCGTAGGTGCGCCAGACGATGGCCGCGACCTGGCGCTCGAGCACGCGCGCCGTGTCGCTCGCGGTCTCCTTGCCGCCCAGCTGGCTGTTGGCCGTGCTGATGATCAGGGGCACGCCGCCGAGGTCGGCGATGCCGACCGCGAAGGAGACGCGCGTGCGCGTGGACGACTTGTCGAAGATGACCGCGACCGTCTGCGGACCGGCGAGGGGGCGCTCGGACCAGCGCTCGCGCTTCAACCGCACCGCCAGATCGAGCACCTCGGCCTGCTCGGCCGGGGTGAGGTCGTCGTCGCGCAGGAAGTGGCGGGTCATCGCATCGCTCGCTCTCGGGGGACTCGGGATCGCTCAAGCCTAGGGGACATGCGGGGGCGGATCCGTCGGCCGGCGGCCCCGCGCGGGGGCAGGGCTGCCGGCGTCCGCGGGGAGGAGCGGGCCACGCGGCACGGCGGCACCGGACGCGCGCGCGGCACGGCGCGCACGGAGGCACCGCGCGCCTCCACCCGCGCACGGAGGCTCAGCGGAGGTGGCCGAGCGCGCGGCCGAACCGCTCGCGGAAGTCGCGCACGTCGTCGTCACCCACGATGAGCGGCGGGGCGATGCGGAGGCTGCGCGCATTCGGCGCGTTGATGATGAGGCCCTCGCCGAACGCGGCGGCCGCGATGCGCGCGCCGTCCTCGTGGTGCAGCCCGACGCCGATGAGGAGACCCCGTCCGCGCACCTCCGCGATGAGCGGCGAGTCGAGGCTCGTGATGGCGGCGCGGATCTCCTCGCCGCGGCGGGCGGCGTTCTCGACCAGCCCCGCATCCTCGATCTCGGCGAGGACCGCGTTCCCCGCGGCGGTCGCGAGCGGGTTGCCGCCGAAGGTGGAGCCGTGCTGGCCCTTCTGCAGGAGGTCGGCCGCCGCGTCGAACGCGACGAGCGCGCCGATGGGGACGCCGCCGGCGATGCCCTTGGCGATCGTGACCGCATCCGGCCGCACGCCCTCGTGCTCGTAGGCGAACCAGCGGCCCGTGCGCCCGACGCCGGTCTGGATCTCGTCGAGGATGAGGAGCGCCCCGTGCTCGCGCGTGAGCTCCCGGGCGCGGCGGAGGAAGCCCGCGGGGAGGTCGACGACGCCGGCCTCACCCTGGATCGGCTCCAGGATGAGCGCCTGGACGCGGTCGTCGATGGCGGCCTCGAGCGCCTCCATGGTGGGCGCGATGTGCTCGACGCCGCCGGGCAGCGGGAGGAAGGGCGCCTGGAGCGCGGGCTGCCCGGTGAGCGCGAGCGCGCCCATGGTGCGGCCGTGGAACGAGCCCTGCAGCGTGATGACGCGCGTGCGCCGGTCGCTGCCGTTGCGGCGGGCGAGCTTGAAGGCGGCCTCGTTGGCCTCTGCGCCGGAGTTGCCGAAGTAGACGCGGCCGGTGTCGCCCGCGCCCGTGATGCGGCGGAGGCGCTCGGCGAGCGCGATCTGCGGCGGCGTCGCGAAGTAGTTGGACACGTGCGCGAGCGTGGAGACCTGCTCGGTGACGGCGCGGATGAGCGCCGGGTGGGCGTGGCCGAGCGAGTTGACGGCGATGCCCGCGAGGAAGTCGAGGTACTCGCGGCCGGTCGAGTCCCACACGCGGCAGCCCTCCCCGCGCACGAGCATGGCGAGCGGGGGCGGCGAGGAGCGCATCATCGCGGCCTGGAAGCGGTCGGACCACTCGCTCTCGGTCTGGGTGGTCCGGCGCTCCTGCGGGGTCGTGGTCATGCGGGCACGACCTCCGTTCCGATTCCGTTGGTGGTGAAGATCTCGAGGAGCATCGAGTGCGGGATGCGGCCGTCGATGATGGCGGCCTTGGGCACTCCCCCGTCGACGGCCTCGAGGCACGCGGCCATCTTCGGGATCATGCCCGACTCGAGCGACGGCAGCAGAGCGCGCAGCTCGTCGGCGCGGATGTCCGAGACGAGGGATCCGCGGTCCGGCCAGTCGCGGTAGAGGCCGGCGACGTCGGTGAGGATGACGAGCTTCTCGGCCCCGAGCGCCACGGCGAGCGCGGCGGCCGCCGCGTCGGCGTTCACGTTGAGGGACACCGACGCGTCCGACTCGTCCGGGGCGATGGAGGAGACGACGGGGATGCGGCCGGCGTCGAGCTGCGCGAGCACGGCCGTGGGATCCACCGCGACGACGTCGCCGACGAGGCCGAGGTCGACCTCGACGCCGTCGACGACGGCTCCGCGGCGGCGGCCCGTGAACAGCCCCGCGTCCTCGCCCGAGACGGCGGCCGCCAGCGGCCCGTGCGCGTTGATGCCGCGCACGACGTCACGGCTGACCTGGCCGGTGAGCACCATGCGGACGACCTCGAGCACCTCGGGCGTGGTGACGCGGTATCCCCCGCGGAACTCGCTCTCGATGCCGAGGCGCGTGAGCATCGCGCTGATCTGCGGTCCGCCGCCGTGCACGACCACGGGCCGGAGCCCGGCGTAGCGGAGGTAGACCACGTCCTCGGCGAAGGTGCGCGTGAGCTCCTCGTCGACCATGGCGTTGCCGCCGAACTTCACGACCACGATGCGGTCGTGGAAGCGCTGCAGCCACGACAGCGACTCGATGAGGGTCGCCGCCTTCGACTCGGCCTGCGCCTGGTCGAGGTCGGCGGCCTCCTGCGTGATGGCGGTCACGTCCGTCCCGTCTGCGTCGCCCATCAGCTCGCGTACGCGCTGTTCTCGTGCACGTAGTCGTGCGTGAGGTCGTTGGTGAGGATGGTGGCCGTCGCGTCGCCCGCGTGCAGGTCGATGAGGACGTGCACGGCGCGCGGGTGGAGGTCGACCAGGTCGCGGCTGTCGTGCGGCTCGCCCGCGCGGCAGACCTGGACGCCGTTGATCGCGACGTCGATGCCGTACGGGTCGAAGGCGGCGCCCGTGGTGCCGACCGCGGCCAGCACGCGGCCCCAGTTGGGGTCGTTGCCGAACACCGCGGCCTTGAAGAGGTTGCTGCGCGCGACCGCGCGGCCGACCTCGACCGCGTCCGCGTCGTCGGCCGCGTGCACGACCTCGATGGCGATGTCGTGCGACGCGCCCTCGGCGTCGGCCTGGAGCTGCTCGGCGAGGTCCGCGCACACGGCGGTGAGCGCGGCCTGGAAGGCGTCCGCGTCGGGGACGACGCCGGATGCGCCGCTCGCGAGGAGCGTGACCTGGTCGTTGGTCGACATGCAGCCGTCGGAGTCGAGGCGGTCGAAGGTGACGCGCGTGGCCTCGCGGAGCGCCCGGTCGAGCGCCGGGGCGTCGAGGTCGGCGTCGGTCGTGATGACGACGAGCATGGTCGCGAGGCCCGGCGCGAGCATGCCGGCGCCCTTGGCCATCCCGCCGACCGTCCAGCCGGCGTCGGACGCGCGCGCGGACTGCTTGGGCCTGGTGTCGGTGGTCATGATGGCGCGCGCCGCGTCGTCCCCGCCGTCCTCGGCGAGCGCCGCGGAGACGCGGGCGACCCCGTCCTCGAGCTTCTCGAGCGGGAGCTGCTCGCCGATGAGGCCCGTGCTGCAGACGAGCACGTCGCCGCTCGACACGTCGAGGGCGCTGCCCACCGCCTCGGCGGTGGCGTGCGTGACCTGGAACCCGCGGGATCCCGTGTAGCAGTTGGCCCCGCCGGAGTTGAGGACGACCGCGCTCACGCGGCCGTCGCCGATGACCTGGCGCGACCACAGGATGGGGTTGGCCTGGCAGCGGTTGCTCGTGAACACGGCGGCTGCGGCCTGCGACGGACCGGTGTTCCGGACGAGGGCGACGTCGAGCGCGCCCGTGGACTTGAGCCCGGCGGCGACCCCGCCGGCGACGAAGCCGCGTGCGGCGGTGACGCTCACGGGGCGACCCCGTTCACCGGGAGGCCCATGGCCTCGGGCAGCCCGAGCGCGATGTTCGCGGACTGGATGGCCGCTCCCGCCGTGCCCTTGACCAGGTTGTCGATGGCGGTGACCGTGACGACGCGGCCCGCGGCCTCGTCGACGGCGATGCCCACGAGCGCGCTGTTGGATCCCGTGACGTCGGACACGTTCGGGAACGATCCCTCCGGCAGGAGGTGCACGAACGGCTCCTCGGCGTAGGCGAGCTCCCAGGCGGCGCGCACGTCGTGCGCGGAGAAGCCGGGGGCGAGGCGGGCGGTGGCCGTGGCGAGGATCCCCCGGGCCATGGGCACGAGGACGGGCGTGAACGAGACGCTGACGTGCCCGCCGCCGGCCGTCTCGAGGTTCTGCCGGATCTCCGGGGTGTGCCGGTGCGTGCCGCCGACCGCGTAGGCGCTCGCGGATCCGAGGATCTCGCTCGCCAGCAGGTTCGTGCGCAGCGAGCGGCCGGCGCCGGACGGGCCCACGGCCAGCACGGCGACGATGTCCTCCGGCTCGATGACGCCCGCGCGGATGCCGGGCTGGAGCCCGAGCGTGATGGCCGTGACGTTGCAGCCGGGGACCGCGATGCGCTTGACGCCGGACAGGTGCGTGCGCTGGGTGCCGCCCTCCTCCGCGTGCAGCAGCTCCGGGAGGCCGTAGGGCCAGGCGCCGGCGAACTCGCCGCCGTAGAACGCGTCCCACGCCGCCTCGTCGACGAGCCGGTGGTCGGCGCCGCAGTCGACCACGAGGGTCGCGTCGTCGAGCTCGGCGGTGAGGGCGCCCGACTTGCCGTGCGGCAGGGCGAGGAACACGACGTCGTGGCCGGCGAGCTGCTCGGCCGTGGTCTCGACGAAGGTGCGGTCGGCGTACGACGTGAGGTGCGGGTGCACCTGCCGGAGCCGCTCGCCCGCGTTCTGGAAGGCGGTGAGCGTCGTGACCTCGAGGCGCGGGTGGTCGGCCAGCAGGCGGAGGAGCTCCCCGCCCGCGTAGCCGCTGGCGCCCGCGACGGCGACTGAGAATGACATGCACCAAATCTAGTGCCGGTGCGGGAGGGGTCCCGTCGGACGGCGGACAGCGGGACGTGACCGCGGGCGGACCCTCCCTGGGGAGGGTCCCGCCCGCGTCGGTCCCGTCGCGACGCCGTGCGACGCCGCTGCGCTGCCGCCTACTCGCGGAGCGTGGCGCCGAACCGCTCGCCGGCGAGCCGGACAGCTCCGTCCCGGGCCTCGCTCGCCTCGGCCGCGGTCAGCGTGCGGTCGGGCGCGCGGAACCGGAGGGCGAAGGTGAGCGAGCGCGTGCCCGCGTCGACACCGGGTCCGCGGTAGTCGTCGACGAGGCGCGCGGTCTCGAGCAGCTCGCCCGCACCCTCCACCACCGTGGCGAGGAGCTCGCCCGCCGGCACCTCGAGCGGCACGACGAGGCTGAGGTCCTGCGTGGCGACGGGCATCGACCGCAGGGGGCGCACCTCGACGGTACCACCCGCGAGCGCCACGAGCCGATCGAGGTCGACCTCGGCGAGCGCGACGCGCTCGGGCAGGTCGAGCTCGGCGGCGAGCGCCGGCAGGAGCTCGCCCGCGACGCCTACGATGACGGGGCCGTCGGCGGTCACGGCCTCGACCGCGGCCGTGCGGCCCGGGTGCATGGCCGCGTGCGCGCCCTGCTCGAAGCGGATCTCCACGCCCACCGCGTGCGCGAGCTGCCGCACGGCGTCGAGCGCGTCGACGAGGCCCGCCCGCTGCGCGGGGGTGCCCGGCTGCTTCGGGACGGCGTCGCCGAGGATCAGCACGCCGACGTGGCGGGGCTGCGGCGGGATGCCGGCGTCGAGCGCCCGCAGGGACTCCGCATCGGGACGCGCGGCCCCGGGCGGCATCTGCGGGGAGCCGTAGGCGACGCCCGCGGACGGGAGGAACACGGTGCCGGTCTCGAAGAGCGCGAGGTCCGTGGACCCGCGCGACAGGTTGCGCCGCGCGATGTCGATGAGCCCGGGCAGCAGCGAGCGGCGGAGGAACGGGTACGCGACGTCGAGGGGGTTCGCGAGCCGGACGGCGGGGGCGTCGTCGCGGTCGGCCGCGCCGAAGCGCGCGTTCTGCGCCTCGGACGCGAACGGCGACCCCATGACCTCCGTGAGCCCGCCCGCGGCGAGCGCGATCGAGGCCTGACGACGCAGGCGCTGCGCGACCGTGAGCCCGCGGCCGGGAGGGGCGACGGGCAGGACCGCGGGGATCCGGTCGTAGCCGACGATGCGGGCGACCTCCTCCACGAGGTCGGCGCGGTGCCGGAGGTCGGGCCGCCAGGTGGGCGGCGTGACGAGCAGCACGCCGTCGCGCTCCTCGAGGGCGCAGCCGACGTCGACGAGCGCGTGGCGCACCTCGTCCTCCGTGTAGTCGACGCCGACGAGCGACGCCGGGTAGCCGACGGGCAGCTCGACGACCGCGGGCGGCGCGGTCGTGTCGAGCAGCGAGCCGAGGCCCTCGGCGTGGCCGCCGGCGAGCTCCTCGAGGAGCTGCACGGCGCGGGCGGCGGCGGCGGGCGCGATGCGGGGATCCACGCCGCGCTCGAAGCGCTTGGACGCCTCGCTCGGCAGCTTGTGGCGCCGGGCCGTGCGCGCGATGGAGACGGGGTCGAAGCCGGCCGCCTCGATCAGCACGCGCGTGGTGCCCGCGCCGATCTCCGTGGCCGCGCCGCCCATGACGCCCGCGAGGCCGACGGGCCCCGAGTCGTCGGCGATCACCAGGTCCTCGGCGTGCAGCGCGCGCTCGCGCCCGTCGAGCGTGACGAGCGCCTCGCCCTCGGCCGCGCGCCGGACGACGATGCCGCCCTGCAGCCGGTCGAGGTCGTAGCCGTGCAGCGGCTGGCCGAGCTCGAGCATGACGTAGTTGGTGACGTCGACGACGAGCGAGATGGAGCGGACGCCCGCTAGCGTCAGGCGCGACACCATCCACGGCGGGGTGGGCCGCGACACGTCGAGGCCGGACACCACGCGCGTCACGAAGACGTCGGCGCCCACGCGGCCGCGGAGGGGGGCGGCGTCGTCGACGCGGACCTCGATCCCCGTGACGGGCGCGTCCGCGGTGAGCAGCGCGAGCGCGTCGGCGGGGTCGGTGTACGCGGCGCCCGTGGCGTGGGCGTACTCCCGGGCGATGCCGCGGATCGAGAACGCGTAGCCGCGGTCGGGCGTGACGTTGACCTCCACGGCCCGGTCGTCGAGGTGCAGGAGCGCGAGCGCGTCCGTGCCCACCTCCGGGTCGAGACCCAGGGAGGAGAGGACGAGGATCCCGTCGTGCTCCTCCCCCAGCCCGAGCTCGCGCGACGACGCGATCATGCCGTCGGACACGTGGCCGTAGGTCTTCCGCGCGGAGATGGGGAACGGGCCGGGGAGCACCGCGCCCGGCAGGCTCACCACCACCTTGTCGCCGACGACGAAGTTGTGGGCGCCGCACACGATGCCGCGCACGTCCTCGCCGCCGTCGGCCGCCGTCACGCCCTCGGGCGCGACGCGGACGCGGCACCAGTTGATGGTCTTGCCGTTGGTCTGCGGCTCGGGGGTCGCCTCGAGCACCTGCCCGACGACGACGGGGCCGGAGATGGCGAACGCGTGCACGTCCTCCTCCTCGAGGCCCACCTTGACGAGCGAGGCGTGGACGTCCTCGGGGGTGACGCCCGCCGGGAGCTCCACGTGCTCGCCGAGCCAGCTGATCGGGATCCTCACGACTACACCACCATCCCGAACTGCGCGCCGAATCGGATGTCGCCCTCGACGATGTCGCGCATGTCGGAGAGGTCGTTGCGGAACATGAGGGTGCGCTCGGTGCCCATGCCGAACGCGAAGCCCTGGTACTCGTCGGGGTCGATGCCGGCGGAGCGGAGCACGTTCGGGTTCACCATGCCGCAGCCGCCCCACTCGATCCACCGGGGTCCGCCCGCGGCGGCCGGGTGCCAGACGTCCATCTCGGCGCTCGGCTCGGTGAACGGGAAGTAGTTGGGGCGCAGGCGGATGCGGGCGTCCTCGCCGAACATGGAGCGCGCGAAGTGCTCGAGCGTGCCGCGCAGGTGCGCCATGGTGAGGCCGCGGTCGATCGCGATCCCCTCCACCTGGCGGAACGCGGGCGTGTGCGTCGCGTCGAGCTCGTCGCTGCGGAAGGTGCGGCCCTGCGCGATCGTGTAGACGGGCAGCGCGTCGGCGAGCAGCGTGCGGATCTGCACGGGCGAGGTGTGCGTGCGGAGCACCAGGTGCGCGTCGGTGGGATCCACGTAGAAGGAGTCCTGCATGGCGCGCGCCGGGTGGTCGGGCGGGAAGTTCAGCGCGTCGAAGTTGAACCACTCGCTCTCGAGCTCGGGGCCCTCGTTCACCTGCCAGCCCATGCCGACGAAGATGTCGGCGATGCGCTCCTCGAGCATGGTGAGCGGGTGCCGGGCGCCGGCGCGCCAGCGGCTCGGCAGCGCGGTGACGTCCACGGCCTCGGCGACCAGGCGCTCCGCGGCCTCCTGCTCCTGGATCTCCGCCTCGCGGGCCTGGAACGCCTGCGTGACACGGGCGCGGGACTGGCCCACGAGCTTGCCGGCGTCCTTGCGGTCGGCGGGCGGCAGGGACCGCAGCGATCCGTTGAGCCGGGCGAGCGGCGACGCCTCGCCGATGTGGGCGGAGCGCGCCTGCGCGAGCGACGCGGAGTCGGTGGTCGCGGCGAGCGCGGCCATCGCCTGCTCCACGGCGGCGCCGACGCTCTCCTCGGAGATCTGGGGTTCGGACATGAGGCCCGAGTCTACCGATCGGGGTGCGCGCTCCCCGCCCGCGACGGGCCCGCCGCCCGCACGCACGACGGGCCCGCCGCACGGAGGCGACGGGCCCGTGGGGCGAGCCGGGACGACCCGGCGGGACGGCTACGCGCCCTGCGAGGTCCCCGCGGCGACGGTCTTGGCCACGCGCGGTCCGCGCTTCCGCGCCAGGCGCCGGGCGATGGTCGACACGGTGAGGTTCAGCACGAGGTACATGCCCACCATCACCACGAAGATCGGCAGCGAGTTGGCGCGGCTCGTGGCCTCGAGGATCAGCTCGCCCTGCTTCGTCAGGCCGACGAGGCTGACGATGGTGCCGAGCGCGGTGTCCTTGATGAGCACCACGAGCTGGGCCACGATGATCGGCAGCATGGTGCGGAACGCCTGCGGGAACTCCACCAGGAGCCGGTTCTGCAGGGGACGCAGGCCGATCGCGAGGCCCGCCTCCCGCTGTCCGCGGGGCAGCCCGAGGATCCCCGAGCGCAGCGCCTCGCCGATGATCGCGCCGTTGTAGAGCGTGAGCGCGGTGACGACGGCCCAGTACGGGCCGATGGGGAAGATCAGGTAGATGAAGAGCATCATCAGCAGCACGGGCATGCCGCGGAAGAACTCGAGCACCACGGTGACCGCGTAGCGGATGACCCGGTGCTCGCTCATGCGCAGGAGCGCGAGCACCATGCCGAGCAGGATCGCCAGCACGGCGGCGACCGCGGCCGACTGGAGGACGACCCACAGGCCCTTCAGCAGCAGGCCCCACACCAGCGGGTCGTTGAGCACGCGCCAGATGTCGGGGCTGAACTGCCCGGCCTGCTGGAGGCGGACGGCGGCGAACGCGAGCACGGCGACGAGGACGACGCCCGTGACGACGGAGAGGATGCGCGAGCGCCGGCGGGCGCGGGGCCCGGGGACGTCGTAGAGGACCTGGCTCATCGGGAGACCGCCACTCGCTTCTCGAGGTGGTCCGCCAGCTGGCCGAGCGGGACCGTGATGATGAGGTAGAAGAACGCCACGCCCACGAACACCCAGACGACCGCGTTCCCGTTGGCGTTCGCGACGTCGCGGCCCACGTTGAACAGCTCGTAGATGAAGTACGCGCCCGCGATGGACGTGTTCTTGGTGAGCGCGATGACCACGTTGATCAGCGGCGGCACGACCGTACGGAGCGCCTGCGGCAGGATCACGTGCCCGAGCGTCTGGGAGAACGTCAGCCCGATGCTGCGCGCCGCCTCCGCCTGGCCGACGGGCACGCTGTTGATGCCGGAGCGGATCGCCTCGGCGAAGAAGGGCGCCGTGTACAGCGTGAGCGCGAGCACCGCGGCCGTCATGAACGGAAGCGCGCCCGAGATCGACGTGATCACGACGCTGAAGAAGGTGAAGACGAGCAGCAGCGGGGTGTTCCGCAGCAGCTCGACGTAGACCGTGGAGGTCGCGCGGAGGCTCGCGACGGGCGAGATCCTCATGGCGGCGATCACGACCCCCAGCGGGAGCGCGAAGAGCACCGTGGTGAGGAGGAGGCGCAGCGTGCCGCCGAACCCCCGCAGGAACACGTCGAGATTGTCGAGGATCACGTCCACGGCACACCTCCTGGCTGGGCACCGGCGAGGCCGGGCGGGTCGGGTCGGGGCCTCGGGGGCCCGGACAGGGACGGGTCCCGC
Source organism: Clavibacter sp. B3I6 (assembly GCF_030816895.1). Taxonomy (NCBI): domain Bacteria; kingdom Bacillati; phylum Actinomycetota; class Actinomycetes; order Micrococcales; family Microbacteriaceae; genus Clavibacter; species Clavibacter sp. B3I6. Next base: position 3,201,136 of record NZ_JAUSYL010000001.1, on the reverse strand, counting down.
ACGCGCAGGGCGTGCGGGACCCGGTCGTGCTAGTAGCGGTCGACCGCCGGGGGCTCCGGCGTGTCGATGACCGTGCCGGCCGTCGCCTCGAACAGGCGCGCCCAGGTGCCGTCCTCGTAGGCCTCCTCCAGCGTGTCGTTGATGAAGGTGCGGAACGCCTCGTCGTCCTTGGCGATGCCGATGCCGTAGGGCTCCTCCGTGAACGTCTCGCCGTCGCCGACGAGCTTGAAATCGCCCTCGTTCTGGTCGATGAAGCCGGAGAGGATCACGTTGTCGGTGGTGACCGCGGCGACCTGGCCGTTGCGCAGCGGGTCGAGGCACTTGCTGTAGACGTCGGTCGGCACGACGACCGCGCCGAACGTGGCCTCGATGTTCGCGGCGGGGGTGGATCCGGCGACCGAGCAGACCTGCTTGCCGCGGACGTCCTCGGGCGTGTTGATCGCGGTGTCGTCCGCGAGCACCATGAGCGCCTGGCCGGCGACGTAGTACGGGCCCGCGAAGTCCACGACCTCCTTGCGCTTGTCGTTGATCGTGTACGTCGCGACGACCGCGTCGACCGAGCCGTTCTGGATGAAGGGCTCGCGGTTCGCGGACACCGTCTCCGTGAAGGCGATGTCGTCGAAGCCGATGCCGAGCTTGCTGGCGACGAGCGCCGCGATGGCGACGTCGAAGCCGGCGGGCTTGCCGTCGAGGCCCGCGAGGCCGAAGAGCGGCTGGTCGAACTTCGTGCCGACCTTCATGGAGCCCGCCTCGGCGAGGCGCGCCATCGTCGTGCCCTCGTCGAACGTGGGGTCCTCGGCGAGCTCGAGCTTGTAGGGCCCGTCGCCGTTGGCGGGGGCGTCGGTGCCCGCGTCGACGGCGGGGCCGGACGCGCTGCCGGCCGCGCCGCAGCCGGTGAGGCCGACGACGACCGCGGCGGCGGCCGCGAGGATGGAGAGTTTCCTGTGCTTCATGGTTCCCGTTTCTCTGCTGGTGAGGTGGATGACGGAGGCGAGCGCATGCGCCCGTGGTGCGGGTCGTGCCGATCGTGCGGGTGGGGCGGTTATGCGGCACCCGGACGCGCCTGCCTCGACGGCGTCCGGGAGCGGTGCGCGGGAGGGCGTCGGCCCTCCGCGGGCGTCAGTGGGCGAGGATCTTCGAGAGGAAGTCCTTCGCGCGCGGGCTCTGCGGGTCGTCGAAGAACGCCTGCGGGGTGGTGTCCTCCTCGATGGCGCCGTCGGCCATGAAGATCACGCGGTCGGCGGCCTTGCGGGCGAAGCCCATCTCGTGGGTGACGACCATCATCGTCATGCCGTCCTTCGCGAGGCCGACCATGACGTCGAGGACCTCGGTGATCATCTCCGGGTCGAGGGCCGAGGTGGGCTCGTCGAGCAGGATCAGCTTCGGGTCCATCGCCAGCGCGCGGGCGATGGCGACGCGCTGCTGCTGTCCGCCGGAGAGCTGGGCCGGCATCTTCTGCGCCTGGTTGGCGACGCCGACGCGGTCGAGGAGCTCCATCGCCCGCTTCTCCGCCTCCGCCTTGCCCTTCTTGCGCACCTTGATGGGGCCGAGCGTGACGTTCTCGAGCACCGTCTTGTGCGCGAAGAGGTTGAACGACTGGAACACCATGCCGACGTCGGCGCGGAGGCGCGCGAGCTCGGCGCCCTCGGACGGGAGGTCCTGGCCGTCGATCGTGATGGTGCCGTCGTCGATGGTCTCGAGGCGGTTGATCGCCCGGCACAGCGTCGACTTGCCGGACCCGCTGGGGCCGATGACGACGACGACCTCGCCGCGGTTCACCGTGGTCGAGATGTCCTTGAGGACGTGCAGGTCCCCGAAGTGCTTGTTGACGTGGGATACGACGACCAGGGGCTCGCCGACCGCGACCGCGGCGGGCGAGGCGGTGTCCGCCGTGGGGCTCTGCTCCATGCGAACACCATATCGATGACGGTGTTTCGTCCGCGTTTCCTCGCGGCATCGTCACCCACTCGTGACGCGGGACGCGCGTTTGCGCCGATCAGAGCCGGTGTCCGGGGACGGCGGACGCCGCCCGCCCGTCAGGCGTCGGCGGATCCGCGGTCAGGCGCGCTGCGCGAACGCGGACTCGTACAGGCACACCGACGCGGCGGTGGCGAGGTTCATGGACTCGGCCTGCCCGTAGATGGGCACGACGACGGCGCGGTCGGCGAGCGCGAGGTGGTCGTCCTGGAGGCCGCGCGCCTCGTTGCCGAACAGCCACGCGGTGGGCGCGGCGAGCCCGCCCGAGGTGCGCTCGGCGAGGAGGTCGTCGCCCTTCACGTCGGCGGCGAGCACCTGGAGGCCGGCCTCGCGGACCCGCTGGAGCACGGCGTCGAGCTCCGGCATGATCGCGACCGGCAGGTGGAAGAGGGACCCCGTCGTGGCGCGCACGACCTTCGGGTTGTAGAGGTCGACCGAGCGGCCGGTGAGCACGACGGCGTCCGCCCCGGCGGCGTCGGCCGCGCGGATGATGGTGCCGGCGTTGCCCGGGTCGCGCACCTCCTCGAGGATCGCGATGAGGCGCGGCTCGTCGCCGAGGATCTGCTTGAGCGACGTGGGGAACTGGCGGCAGACCCCGACGACGCCCTGCGGGGTGACGGTGTCGGCCATGGCCGCGATCACGTCCTCCGTGACGAACTCCACCTCGACGGCCGACTCGCGGACCGCGCGCGCGAGGTCCGGGTAGCGGTCGAGGGCGGTGGGCGTCGCGAAGAGCTCCTGGACGAGGTCCGGACGGAACGCGAGCGCCTCGGAGACGGCCTGCGGCCCCTCGAGGAGGAAGAGGCCGGTGTCGGCGCGCGCATCCCGTTTCGCGAGCTTGGCGACGCCACGGACACGCGGGGAGCGGGGGTTGTCGAGCATGGCCCCAACACTAACGGCGCGCCCCCTGTCGGGGACGCGCCGTCGGCGGTGGTGCGGGGGCGCTACGCGTTCGCCGCGACCTTGGGGGCCGAGGTGTTCGCGGGCAGGGCGGCCTTGGCCGTCTGGACGAGCGAGGCGAAGGTCGCGGGCTCGTGGACGGCGAGGTCCGCGAGGATGCGACGGTCGACCTGGACGCCGGCGAGGGCGAGGCCCTGGATGAGGCGGTTGTACGTGAGGCCGTTGAGACGCGCGGCCGCGTTGATGCGCTGGATCCAGAGGCGGCGGAACTCGCCCTTCTTGGCGCGGCGGTCGCGGTACGCGTAGACGAGGGAGTGGGTGACCTGCTCCTTGGCCTTGCGGTACAGGCGCGAGCGCTGGCCGCGGTAACCGGCGGCGCGCTCGAGGATGACCCGACGCTTCTTGTGGGCGTTGACGGCCCTCTTGACTCTTGCCATTTCAGTGATTCCTATTCGAGTTCAGGTGTCGCGGACGACGAGGGGCCTAGCGGCCGAGGAGCTTCTTGGCGACCTTCATGTCGGCCTTGGCCAGGGGCTGGTCCTGGTTGAGTCGCGCCTTGCGCTTGGAGGACTTGACCTCGAGGTTGTGGCGCATGCCGGCCTGCTGCTTCATGATCTTGCCGCTGCCGGTGACCTTGAATCGCTTCTTGGCACCCGAGTGGGTCTTCTGCTTAGGCATTGTTCTCTTCTCTCGCTTCTCGTGCGCTCGCCTTGGTGGCGTCGCGCTTCGCGTTGGCCTCGGCCTTGGCCTCGGACTTGTTCTTGTGCGGTCCGATGACCATGACCATGTTGCGGCCGTCGATCGTGGGGGTGGACTCGACGCTGCCGAACTCGGCGACGTCCTCCGCGAACATCTTGAGCAGGCGCACGCCCTGGTCCGGACGCGACTGCTCGCGACCGCGGAACAGGATCATCGCCTTGACCTTGTCGCCGTCCTGCAGGAAGCCCTCGGCGCGCTTGCGCTTGGTCTCGTAGTCGTGCTTGTCGATCTTCAGGCGGAAGCGCACCTCCTTGAGGATGGTGTTCGCCTGGTTGCGACGCGCTTCCTTGGCCTTCTGCGCGGCCTCGTACTTGAACTTGCCGTAGTCCATGATCTTCGCCACGGGGGGCTTGGAATTGGGCGCGACCTCGACGAGGTCGAGGTCGGCTTCCTGCGCGAGCCGGAGTGCGACGTCGATGGATACGACGCCGACCTGCTCGCCTGCTGGGCCAACGAGGCGAACCTCGGGAACTCGGATTCGATCGTTGGTACGGGGATCGCTGATGGACTGCTCCTATTCGTGTCTTCGGGTGGCCCGGCGGCTGCGTGAGCCGCTCGGATTCGAGACGAGGAGGGTTCTTCACCAGGGTCCGACGCGTGCGTCGTACTCGGCAACACGCCCATGCCCGCTGACGCGGGGCTCCCGTCGTGCACGACGCCCTCTGGGGAGCCGCTCGGACGGGGGAGCGAAATCGACCCGGTAACCTATGGAGGCGGTCAAGCGCGGGTGGGAGATCAATCCTCTTTCGAACCGGGACTGTGACAGCCCCGGAGCCGTCGATCAGCATAGCAGACGCCGACCTCGTCCCGGAAGGGCGGGCCATCGCCCGGGTCCCGCCGCCGGCCGCAGACCGCCACCGCCCCGAGCCCGAGGACAGACATGACCGACTCGCCCCGCCCCGACCACGCGGACGCCGCCGACGCGCACGTCCACCGCTTCGAGGAGCCGGCCGGCGCCGATGCCGGGACGACGACGACCGCCCCGGGCGTCGCCGACGACGACACCGCGGACTTCGTCGCCGACCAGTACGCGCGGGACATCGCCGACGTCTCCGCCGTGGAGGTCATCACGACCACGGCCGTCCACCTCATGAGCGCGGCCGCCGTGAAGTGCGGGCTCGCCGACGATCCCGCCACGCAGACGGACCTCGCCGAGGCGCGGAAGCTCATCATCTCGCTCGCGGGCCTCGTCACCGCGGCCTCGCCCGAGCTCGGCGACCAGCACGCGCGGAGCCTCCGCGACGGCCTGCGCTCCCTGCAGCTCGCCTTCCGCGAGGCGTCCCCGTACCCGGACGCGGTCGGCAAGGGACCGGGCGAGAAGTACACCGGCCCCGTCTCCTAGGCATCCGGCCCGCGCGGGTCGCCGGTGGGGCGAACGCGGCACCGGTGAACGGCGTCCTCCCCTCAGCGGGCCGAGACGATGCGCAGGCCCATGCTGTCGACCCGCTCGGCGAGCACGGCGCTCCGCGACCACTCCCCCTGCAGGCGCGCGAGCAGCGCGTCCAGCGCGGTGCGGTCGAGGCCGTCGACGAGCTCGAGCGCGATCATCAGCTCCGGGCCCGCGAGGCGCGCCCGGGGATCGCCCGCCGACGTGCCCAGCGCGACGACCGCGGGCTCCTCGACGACGCTCGCCTGGAGCGCGGCGGCGACCTCGGGGTCCTCCGGGCTCGGCGTCCACGGCAGCGACCGCGCCACGGCCCACACGGCCGGGCGCCGCAGCACGAACTCCGTCTCCGACATCGGGTCCAGCACGACGAGGTCGGTCTCCTCGCTCGCCGCGGCCAGCGCGACGCGCACGGCGTCGGCGGGCACGGGACGCGCGGCGGGGTTCCAGCGGCCCATGGCGGCGACCGACGTGAATACCGGCATCACCGTTCGCCCGTCGGGTCCCGCGACCGTGATGATGGAGAGCTCCGCGCTCTTGTCGACCCTGAGGCCGGCGTCGTTCACGCCCTCCTCGCCGAGGCGGGCCACCAGCGGGATGAGCAGGCGCGCCTCCCGCAGGGCGTCGACGACGTCCGCCTGGCCGGCCTCGCCGCGGCCGTGCCGCGCCAGCGCGTCGGCCAGGGCAGGCGGCGCGGACCCGTCGTCCCCGGGGAAGGCGGTGGGCTCGAAGGAACGACCGGCCCAGGGGGTCCCGGCCGAGTCGGCGTGCGGCGTGGAGCCCGTCATCACTCCCCGGCGACGTCGAGCGCCTGGGCGAGCGTGAACGCGCCGGCGTAGAGGGCCTTGCCGACGATGGCGCCCTCGAGTCCGAGCGGCACGAGCTCGCGCAGCGCCTGGATGTCGTCGAGGCTCGACACGCCGCCGGAGGCGACGACGGGGCGCTCGGTGCGCTCGAGCACGTCCCGGAGCAGCTGCAGGTTCGGGCCCTGGAGGGTGCCGTCCTTGGTGACGTCGGTCACGACGTAGCGCGCGCAGCCGGCCTCCTCGAGGCGCTCCAGCACCTCCCAGATGTCGCCGCCGTCCTGCGTCCAGCCGCGGGCGGAGAGCGTGCGGCCGCGCACGTCGAGCCCGACCGCGACGGCCTCGCCGTGCTGCGCGATGACGCTCGCCGCCCACTCGGGGTTCTCAAGCGCCGCCGTGCCCAGGTTGATGCGGGTCGCGCCGCTCTCCAGGGCCACGTCGAGGGAGCGGTCGTCGCGGATCCCGCCGGACAGCTCGATCTGGACGCCGTCGATGGCGCGGATCACCCGCGAGATGACGGAGAGGTTGTCCCCGCGGCCGAACGCCGCGTCGAGGTCGACCAGGTGCAGCCACTCGGCGCCCTGCTCGGCCCAGTCGCGCGCGGCGTCGACGGGGTCGCCGTAGCCCGTCTCGGTGCCGGCCGCGCCCTGCGTGAGGCGGACGGCCTGGCCGCCCGCGACGTCGACGGCGGGCAGGAGGGTCAGACGGGGCGTGCTGGTGAACTCGCTCATGGGAGGGCCTTCGATCGGTCGGACGGGACGGGCGGGGCCGTCGGGGACGGCGGGGGCGCGGTGCGGGCCGGGTCAGGCGGCGCGGAGGGTGCCGAGCCAGTTCGCGAGGAGCCGGATCCCGGCCTCCCCCGACTTCTCGGGGTGGAACTGCGTGGCGGTGAGCGGGCCGTTCTCCACGGCGGCGACGAACCGCTCGCCGTGCGTGGCCCAGGTGACGCGCGGCGCCGGCAGCGGCGGGAGCGGGTCGATGCCCCACGTGCGCGCGGCGTACGAGTGGACGAAGTAGAACCGCTCCTCCTCGAGCCCCGCGAACAGCGCGGAGCCCTCGGGGACGTCGACCGTGTTCCAGCCCATGTGCGGGAGCACGTCGGACTCGAGGCGCCCCACCGTGCCGGGCCACTCCCCCAGCCCGGCCACGTCGACGCCGCGCTCGACGCCCCGGTCGAACATGACCTGCATGCCGACGCAGATGCCGAGCACCGGACGCCCGCCCGCGAGTCGTCGGTCGACCACGCGGTCGCCGCCGGCGGCGCGGAGCGCGGTCATGACGGCCGAGAACGCGCCCACCCCGGGGACCAGGAGGCCGTCGGCCTCGTGCGCCCGCTTCGGGTCGCCCGTCAGCTCGACGTCCGCGCCGGCCAGCTCGAGGGCCTTGACGGCCGAGTGGACGTTGCCGCTGCCGTAGTCGAGGACGACGACGGACGGGCGCGTCACAGCGCGCCCTTGGTGGAGGGGATGCCGGAGACGCGGGGGTCGAGCTCCTTCGCCTGCCGGAACGCGCGGGCGAAGGACTTGAACTCCGCCTCCGCGATGTGGTGGGGATCGCGCCCGCCGAGCACCGTGACGTGCACGGTGAGGCCCGCGTGGAACGTGATGGCCTCGAAGACGTGACGGACCATGGATCCGGTGAAGTGCCCGCCGATGAGGTGCATCTCGAAGCCCGCGGGCTCGCCCGAGTGGACGAGGAAGGGGCGGCCCGAGATGTCGACGACCGCCTGCACGAGCGCCTCGTCGAGCGGGACGAGCGCGTCGCCGAAGCGGGCGATGCCCGACTTGTCTCCGAGCGCCTGGCGGATGGCCTGGCCGAGGACGATGCCGACGTCCTCCACGGTGTGGTGCACGTCGATGTGCGTGTCACCCGTGGCGGTGACCTTCAGGTCGGTGAGCGAGTGCTTCGCGAACGCGGTGAGCATGTGGTCGTAGAACGGGACCGACGTGTTGATCTCGGAGACGCCCGTGCCGTCGAGGTCGAGCTGCAGCTCGATGCTGGACTCGCTGGTCTGCCGCGTGACGTGCGCGGTGCGCGCGAGGGTGCTCATGCCCTCCATGCTACCGATCGGTTCCGACCGCCCGACCTCGCTCCCGGCCGCCACCGGGAGCGAGGCCGGCCCGTCCGCGCCGACGACCCGCGACTGCGGGACGCGGCGCGGGAGTGCTCAGTGCGCGTACTCCGCGGGCACGGCGAGCTGCTGGCCCGCCGCGACGTCCGACGTGGGGAGGCGGTTGAGGTCGACGACCGACGCGATGACGTCGCGCGGGTCGGCGCTGGGCGCGATCTCCTCGGCGAGGTCCCACAGGGACTGGCCGCTCGACACGGTGACGTACTCGAACGCGGCGCCCGATGCGTCCTTCGAGGCGACGGCCGCACCGCCGTTGAGGGCGACGAGCCCGGCGCCGAGCGCGAGCGGGGCCGCGACGAGCGCGGTGAGGACGATGCGACCGCGGCGCGTGATGCGCAGGCGCGTGCGGGGCGCGACGGCTGCCTCCGTGACGGGGACGGCGGAGTCGGCGGCGGCGGAGACGATGGGGGTTGCTGCTGCGGTGTTCATGGTGACCTCTCGTGCGAGACGGTGGGGCGTCGAGGCGACGCGCCCGGCGGTGCAGTGCGGTACGGCATGCGATGCGGGTCGGGCAGCTCGCACCCGGCTCTCGGCCGGGAGAGCCGGGTGCGAAGCTGTGTTCCGAACATACATTCGAAACCAGCCCTCCGCAAGCCCACTTCGCCTCGATTCGCGCCTCCGACGCGCGACACGCTCGAACAGGTGTTTGCCCGGGGTGCCTCGGCTGGATACAGTTTCGAGTGCCTAGAGTCCATTGGACCGGGTACCACCGACATCGCCCTCGCGAGGGGTCGGCCCGCCGGGTCGACGAGCCGCGGAGGGCGTCGGCGACGAGAGGCGGGCCGTGGCATGGCGGACGAGCGAGCAGCGGGAGGCGGCGCGACGAGGCGCCGCAAGAGCCTCAGCGACAAGCAGATCTCGATCCTGGAGTTCATCCAGCGCGCCATCGCCGGCCAGGGCTACCCGCCGAGCATGCGCGAGATCGGCGACGCCGTCGGCCTGGCGTCGCTCTCGAGCGTCACGCACCAGCTCAACCAGCTCGAGCTCTCGGGCTACCTCCGCCGGGACCCGAACCGCCCGCGCGCCCTCGAGGTGCTGATCGACCTGCCCGGCAGCGGCGCCGCGGAGACCGGCGAGCCGTCGACGCCCGTGGGCGACGCGGCGATGGTCCCGATGGTCGGCCGCATCGCCGCCGGCATCCCCATCACGGCCGAGCAGATGGTCGAGGAGGTCTTCCCCCTCCCCCGCCAGCTGGTCGGCAAGGGCGACCTCTTCATGCTGCGCGTCGTCGGCGACTCGATGATCGACGCGGCCATCTGCGACGGCGACTGGGTCGTCGTCCGCCAGCAGAAGACGGCGGAGAACGGCGACATCGTCGCCGCCATGCTCGACGACGAGGCCACCGTCAAGGTGTTCCGCCAGCGCGACGGGCACACGTGGCTGCTGCCGCGCAACAGCGCGTTCGAGCCGATCCTCGGCGACTTCGCGGAGGTCGTCGGCAAGGTCGTGGCGGTCATGCGCTCCGTCTGACCCTCGCCACGACGCACGAGAGCGGCCGGTCCCCGAGGGGAGCGGCCGCTCTCGTGCGTGCGGGCGACGCGGATCAGACCGCGGACGCCACCGCGTAGTCCTGGACCTGCGCCTGCTGCTCGGCCGTGACGAGGGCCCGGACGCGCGTGCCCTCCTCCACGTACGAGGTCTCGAGGACCTTGGCGCCCTCGTGCAGCATCGCCACGATCTCGCCGTGCTCGAACGGCACCAGCAGGTCGACCTCGATGGTCGGCTGCGGGAGCAGCTCGGCGATGCGGCGACGCAGCTCGTCGACGCCCTCGCCCGTGCGGGCCGAGACGAAGACGCCCTGCGGGACGAGCCCGCGCAGCACGACGCGGTCGTCGTCCGACGCCAGATCGCTCTTGTTGAACACGACGATCTCCGGGATGGACGAGGCGTCCACCTCGGCGATGACCTCGTGCACCGTCGCGAGCTGGGCGGCGGGATCCGGGTGGGAGGCGTCGACGACGTGCACGAGCACGTCCGCGTCGGCGAGCTCCTCGAGGGTCGAGCGGAACGCCTCCACCAGCTGGTGCGGCAGGTTCCGGACGAACCCGACGGTGTCGGCGAGCGTGTACAGCTGCCCCTCGTCCGTCTCGGTCTTGCGGACCGTGGCGTCCAGCGTCGCGAACAGGGCGTTCTCGACGAGCACGCCCGCCTTCGTCACGCGGTTGAGCAGCGACGACTTGCCGGCGGGCGTTCGTGTACCCCACGATCGCCACCGACGGCACGGCGTTCCGGTCGCGATTGGCGCGCTTGGTGTCGCGGGCCGGCTTCATCCCGGCGATCTGCTTCCGGAGCTTGGCCATGCGCGTGTTGATGCGGCGGCGGTCGAGCTCGATCTTCGTCTCACCGGGTCCGCGGGATCCCATGCCGGCACCCGCGCCGCCGACCTGGCCTCCGGCCTGGCGCGACATCGAGTCGCCCCATCCGCGGAGGCGCGGCAGGAGGTACTGCAGCTGTGCGAGCTCGACCTGGGCCTTGCCCTCGCGGCTCTTGGCGTGCTGGCTGAAGATGTCGAGGATCACGGCCGTGCGGTCGATGACCTTGACCTTCACCACGTCCTCGAGGGCGCGCCGCTGGCTGGGCGCGAGCTCGGTGTCGGCGATGACGGTGTCCGCGCCGACCGCCGCCACGAGGGCACGCAGCTCCTCCGCCTTGCCGCTGCCGAAGTAGGTGCTGGGGTCCGGGGTGGGACGGCGCTGGAGGAGGCCGTCGAGCACCACGGCGCCCGCCGTCTCGGCCAGGGCCGCGAGCTCGCGCATGCTGTTCTCGGCGTCGTCGACCGACCCCTGCGAGTAGACGCCGATGAGGACGACGTTCTCGAGGCGCAGCTGCCGGTACTCGACCTCGGTGACGTCCTCGAGCTCGGTTGAGAGCCCGGCGACGCGGCGCAGCGCCTGGCGGTCGGCCCGCTCGCTCTGGTCGCCGTCGGACCCCTGCTCGGTGTCGGGGTTCGCGGACAGCGCCTGCGCGCCCGATCCGCGGAAGAGGGCGTAGCCGGCGGACCGGTTCTCCGCCCGGGCGAGGACGCGCGCGACGACGTCATCCCCGATGCTGCTCTCGGTGGACGTCGTCGTCGTGTCCGTGGACTCGTGGTCGTGCTCGTCGTGCGTGATCATGTGCTCCCATCGTAGCCTCGGCGTCCGGTATCGTCCCGGTATGGCCGACGCGCATTACTTCTCCTCGTCGCCGGCCGGTCCCCTGCGCACCCGCACGATCGCGGTCGAGCTGGGGGGACGGACGGTGGACGTCGAGACCGCGGGCGGCGTCTTCAGCCCCGAGCACGTCGACCAGGGGACCCTGGTCCTGCTGCGCCACGTCCCGACGCCTCCTCGTGAGGGTCATCTGCTGGACGTGGGCTGCGGCTGGGGTCCGGTGGCGCTCGATCTGGCGATGCGGTCGCCGTCGGCCACCGTGTGGGCGGTCGACGTGAACGAGCGTGCTCTCGAGCTGACGCGGGCGAATGCCCGGTCCCTCGGTCTCGATAACGTCAACGCCGTGCTGCCCGAGGATGTTCCCGCGGACCTCCGCTTCGCGACCGTCTGGTCGAACCCGCCCATCCGCGTGGGCAAGGAGGCGCTGCACGCGATCCTGCTCGACTGGGTGCCGCGGCTCGCGCCCGACGCCGACGCGTGGCTCGTCGTGCAGCGCCACCTCGGATCCGACTCGCTGCAGCGCTGGCTCGCCGACGCGCTGCCGGCGGGCCTCGAGACGACGCGCGCCGCGTCCGACAAGGGCTTCCGGGTGCTCCGGGTCCACCGCGGCGCCGACTCCTAGGGCGGATCCTCCGGCTGGGCTTCCCCGCCGGCACCGGTCCCGCGCCTCCCGCAACCGCCTCGACGCCGTCCTGCGGGTCGTCCAGACCGCGCGAGCGATCAGGCCAGCGCCACGACCCCGTCGAAGACGAGCTCCGCCGGACCCGAGAGCCCCACGTGCTCGCCGTCCTCCGTGGGGAACATCCGCACGCCGAGCACGCCGCCCGGCAGCTGGACCCGCCACTGGTGGGGTGCCGCGGCACCGGCCCAGTGCCGGATGGCGAGGGCGGCGGCCGCGGCCCCCGTACCGCAGCTCAGCGTCTCGCCGCTCCCCCGCTCGTGGACGCGCATGGCGATGTGGCCGATCCCGTCGACGACCAGCGGGTCGGCCGGCACGACGAGCTCCACGTTGGCGCCGTCCGCGGGCTCGGGGTCCAGCTGCGGCACGAACGCGAGGTCGGCCTCGGCGAGCTCGTCCTCGCTCGACAGCGCGACGACCACGTGCGGGTTGCCGACGTCGATGCCGAGGCCCGGCCGCGCGACCTGGAGGTCCTTCGCGCGCACGAGCGGCTCGCCGCCCGCCAGGGACCAGCGGCCGAGGTCGACCTGGAAGCCGGATCCGCTCCGCTGGACGTCCCGCACGCCGGCACGCGTGCCGATCGGGACGGTGCGCCCCGGCGGCAGCTCGATGAGCCCGTTCTCGATGAGGAAGAGCGTGAAGACGCGGATGCCGTTGCCGCACATCTCCGCGGGGCTGCCGTCGACGTTGCGGTAGTCCATGAACCACTCCGCGTCGGGATCCTCGTCGAGCGCCGCCCGGCCCTCGGGGATGCGGCTGGAGAGCACCGCGCGGATCGTGCCGTCGGCGCCGATGCCGAAGTGGCGGTCGCAGAGCGCCTGCACCTGGGTGTCGGTCAGGTCGATCTCGCCCGCGGGATCCGCGAACAGCACGAAGTCGTTGCCCGTGCCCTGGCCCTTGGTGAACTGCAGGTCTGCCATCCCGCCAGCCTACGGGCGCGCCGCCGGGAGGGCGTCGAGGGCGTGCTCGAGTAGCCGGTCGTCGCGCGCGTCGAGCCGCACGGCGTCGGCGTAGCGGCCGAACCACGACACCTGCCGGCGCGCGTACCGACGCGTGAGGGCGCGCGTCTCCTCGATCGCCTCCTCCTCGGTCAGCTCCCCCGCGATCTGACGCGCGGCCTGCGCGTACCCGATGGCGCGCGACGCCGTGACGCCGTCGGCGAGCCCCGCGGGCAGCAGCCCCCGCACCTCGTCCACGAGGCCGTCGGCCCACATGCCGGCGACGCGGGTGTCGAGCCGGGGCACGAGCTCCTCGCGCCGCAGCGTGAGCGAGAGGATCCGCGCGGGATGCCAGGCGCGCGGCTCGGCGGACTCCCGCGCCGGCTGGGGGCCCGTGATCTCGACCACCTCGAGCGCCCGCACCAGCCGCCGTCCGTTGTGGGCGCCGATGCGCTCGGCGGCCGCGGGATCGAGCTCCCGCAGCCGCCGGTGGAGCATGCCGGGACCGGTGGACGCGAGCTCCCGCTCGAGGCGCTGCCGGATCTCCGGGTCGGTGCCCGCGAACGCGTACTCGAACAGGACCGACGAGATGTAGAGCCCGGATCCGCCGACGAGGATCGGGACGGCGCCGCGCGCGAGGATGCCGCCGACCGCCGCCCGCGCCTCCTCCTGGTACGCGGCGACCGTGGCCTCCGCCGTGACCTCGAGGACGTCGAGCAGGTGGTGCGGGATGCCGCGACGCTCCGACTCGGGGAGCTTCGCCGTGCCGACGTCCATGCCGCGGTACAGCTGCATCGCGTCCGCGTTGACGATCTCCGCGGCGCGCCCCTCGGCGCGCAGGCGCTCCGCGATGTCGAGGGACAGCGCGGACTTGCCGGTGCCGGTGGCCCCGACGACCGCGAGGATCGGGGTCACGCGCGGTGACGCGGGTGCGCGGCCCCGTCGACCGCGGGCGACGGCACCCGGAGCGACGGCAGGCCGAGCGACACGCGGGGCGCGCCGCCGGCCGTGGTGGTCCCGAGAGCGGGCGCGGGCACGCCGCACGAGTCCGCCTGCGCGCGCTCCCAGGCGTCGCCGGCCCGGGTGCGCCGGATGCGCAGCGGCGCCTGGTCGACGGAGTCCGCGATGAGGTGGAACGGCGCCGCACGGGTGACCTCCACCTGCACGGCGTCGCCGGGCCGCGGCTCGCCGCTGCCGGCGGGGACGTCGAGGTGGACGAGGCGGCCGTCCTGGGCACGGCCCGTGACGCGACGGGTGTCGCCGTCCTTCCGCCCCTCGTGGGCGCTCACGAGCACCTCGACCGTGCGGCCGACGACGCGCTGGTTCTCCTCGTGGCTGATGCGCTCCTGCAGCGCGGTGAGGCGGGCGTAGCGCTCCTTCACGACGTCCGCGGGGACCTGCTCGTCCATGGTCGCGGCGGGGGTGCCCGGGCGGATGGAGTACTGGAACGTGAACGCGGAGGAGAAGCGCGCGGCCTCCACCACGCGCAGGGTCTCCTGGAAGTCCTCCTCGGTCTCGCCGGGGAAGCCGACGATGATGTCGGTGGTGATGGCCGCGTCCGGGATGCGCGTGCGCACCCGGTCGAGGATCCCGAGGAACCGCTCAGAACGATAGGACCGCCGCATGGCCTTGAGGATGCGGTCGGAGCCCGACTGCAGCGGCATGTGCAGCTGCGGCATGACGGCGGGCGTCTCGGCCATCGCGTCGATCACGTCGTCCGTGAAGGCCGCCGGGTGCGGGCTGGTGAAGCGGATCCGCTCGAGCCCCTCGATGGCGCCCGCGGCCCGCAGGAGCTTGCCGAACGCCTGCCGGTCGCCGAACTCGACGCCGTAGGAGTTCACGTTCTGGCCGAGCAGCGTGACCTCGACCGCGCCGTCGTCCACGAGGGCCTGGATCTCGGCGAGGATGTCGCCGGGCCGGCGGTCCTTCTCCTTCCCCCGTAGCGCAGGCACGATGCAGAACGTGCACGTGTTGTTGCACCCGACGGAGATGGAGACCCAGCCGCTCGCGATCTCGTCGCGCTTGGTGGGGAGCGTCGACGGGAACGTCTCGAGGCTCTCGAGGATCTCGAGCTGCGCCTCGCCGTTGTGCCGCGCGCGCTCGAGCAGCGTGGGGAGGGCGCCCATGTTGTGGGTCCCGAACACGACGTCCACCCACGGCGCCTTCTCGAGGACCGTGGCCCGGTCCTTCTGCGCCAGGCAGCCCCCGACGGCGATCTGCATGCCCTCGTGCCGGCGCTTCACCCCGGCGAGGTGGCCGAGGTTGCCGTAGAGCTTGTTGTCCGCGTTCTCGCGCACGGCGCAGGTGTTGATGACGACGATGTCGGCCTCGGCGCCCTCCGCGGAGACGTAGCCGGCGGCCTCGAGAGACCCGGTGAGGCGCTCGGAGTCGTGGACGTTCATCTGACAGCCGTACGTGCGGACCTCGTACGTCCGCGGCCGGTCGGCGGCGGGCGGGACGGCGACACGGACGTGCTCGGCGACGGTGCTCATGATGACTCGATCCTACGTGCGGGCGTGCCCCGCGCTCCCCGCCGGCCGGTCAGCGGAAGCGCACGCGCGACGATCCACGACGCGTGGCCAACGCCGCCTTCGCGGCATCGCGCACGACGCCGCCGCCGTACCCGCGACGCATGAGGAACGACGTGAGGCGGCGCTCGGCGGTCTCGTCGTCGTAGGACGAGAGCTGCCCGACGCGCTTCATCGCCACCTCGGTGGCGCGGGCGAGCTCCTCGTCGGGCTGCTCGGCCATGGCCTCCTCGATGACGAGGGGGTCGAGCCTGCGGCGTCGCATCTCCATCTCGACCGAGCGCCGCCCGAGGCCCTTGCGGTCGAGGTGCGTGTGCAGGATCTGCTCCGCCAGCGCCGCCTCGTCAATGTACTGCAGGGACACGTAGCGCGCGAGCGTCTCCTCGGCGATGTCGGGGTCGATCTCGGCGCCGTCGAGCACCTCGCGCGCCTCGGCGAGCGAGAGGCCCCGGCCGCGCAGGCGGTTGGCCAGCACGTTGTCGGCGCGCCGACGCTGGCGCTCCGGCGTGCGCTCGGCGGCGCGCTCCTCCTCGGCTTCCGCCTCACGACGCGCGTCCTCGACGCGGTCCTCCTCGAGCCGGAGCATGTCCTGCCGGTACGCCTCGTCCTGCTCGGCCTTCGCGCGTGCGCGTTCCGCACGCTCCTGCTCAGCGCGCCAGGCTGCGGGGGTCTCGTCGGGCTCGGGGCCGGTCTCGTCCGCAGACAGCTCCGCCCACGGAGCGGATCCGGAGTCGGACGCCCCTCGAGCCGCCTGCGCCTCGGCCTCCGCCAGGACGCGGCGCGCCTCGGCGATGCGCTCCTGCGCGGCCAGCGCACGACCCGCCTCGGAGGCGTCGACCGCGGCGCCGATCGTGACGATGCCGTCGACCTCGGTGACCGTGCGGCCCCGTGACGGATGCGTGGGCTCGACCCGCGGCGCGGGCGGCTCCTCGACGGGTGCCGCCGGCTCGAGGGACGGTCGAGCGGCGGCGCGGCGGGAGCGGCGGTCGGCGAGCGACGCGACGGGCGCCACCTCGTCCGGGCCGGGGCCGGTGCCCTGCTCGTCCTCGGAGGGGAATCTGACCATGGTGCTTCCGTCCTCGGGTGGACGACGGCGGATCCCGCGGAGCGCGGGTCGCAGCGTCGTGCCGGTGTCATGCGGAATGCGGGGCGCGTCGGCTCGACGCGCCCCGCCGGTGGAGCGCCGGGTCAGGCGCTCTTGCGGGCGGACGCCTTCGGCGCCACGGCGGCGACGGGCGCCGGAGCCGCGTCGGCCGCGGCCGCGTCGGCGTTCGGGTCCTTCACGAGGCCGAGCTTGACCTTGATCTTCTGCTCGATCTCGGCCGCGATCTCCGGGTTGTTGAGGAGGTGCTTGCGCGAGTTCTCCTTGCCCTGCCCGAGCTGGTCGCCGTCGTACGTGTACCAGGCGCCGGACTTGCGGACGATCTCGTGCTCGACGCCGAAGTCGATGAGGCTGCCCTCGCGCGAGATGCCCGTGCCGTAGAGGATGTCGAACTCCGCCTGCTTGAAGGGCGGCGCCATCTTGTTCTTGACGACCTTGACGCGGGTGCGGTTCCCGACCGCGTCGGTGCCGTCCTTCAGGGTCTCGATGCGACGGATGTCGAGGCGCACGGACGCGTAGAACTTGAGCGCCTTGCCACCCGCGGTGGTCTCCGGGCTGCCGAAGAACACGCCGATCTTCTCGCGGAGCTGGTTGATGAAGATCATGGTGGTCTGCGTCTGGCTGAGACCGCCCGTGAGCTTGCGGAGCGCCTGCGACATGAGGCGCGCCTGGAGGCCGACGTGCGAGTCGCCCATCTCGCCCTCGATCTCGGCGCGCGGCACGAGCGCCGCCACCGAGTCGATGACGACCAGGTCGATGGAGCCCGAGCGCACGAGCATGTCCGCGATCTCGAGGGCCTGCTCACCCGTGTCGGGCTGGGAGACGAGGAGCGCGTCGATGTCGACGCCGAGCTTCTTCGCGTACTCCGGGTCGAGCGCGTGCTCCGCGTCGATGAAGGCGGCGATGCCGCCGGCGCGCTGCGCGTTCGCGATGGCGTGCAGCGTCAGCGTGGTCTTCCCCGAGGACTCCGGGCCGTAGATCTCGACGATGCGGCCGCGCGGGAGCCCGCCGATGCCGAGGGCCACGTCGAGCGCGACGGAGCCGGTGGGGATGACGGCGACGGGCGCGCGCTCGTCGCTGCCCAGGCGCATGACCGAGCCCTTTCCGAACTGACGGTCGATCTGGGCGAGCGCGGTCTCGAGGGACTTCTCGCGGTCTGCCGATGATGCCATGGGGTGCTCCTCGTGTCGAAGGTGATGTGCCTGCAGGCTGTCGCTCCGCTCCCGCTGGCCGCGGGATCCGGCACCGACAAGGCGACGGGTGATCTCCGCGAGGTGCACGTTATGCGGCACCGACGACATCGCTGCCGTCGAGGCCGGACCTGTGCAGTCCGCGCTTCGAATCGCTCCTGTGGGGAGACTACGCGCGTTCGAAGGGATATTCGAACGGCGCGCCGCGTGTCGCCAGGGGATCCCGCGTGGACGGGCGGCGAGGAGCCCTCAGGCCCGCGGCTCGGGCACGCCGGCGCCGTTCCAGCGCGAGCGCGGCACGTCCTGCGCCCGGCAGAGGGCGAGCCAGACCTCGCGGGCGGGCGTGCCGTCCTTCAGCGCCTGCGCGCACGTGCGCCCGCCGAGATCGCCGAGCACGAGGTCCGCGACGAGCACCGGCCCGTAGCCGGCACCGAACTCGTCGGAGACGGCCCGCTGGAACTCGCTCAGTCGCATGCCCTCACGCTACCCGCTGCGCCCGGGACGACGACGCCCCGCCCGTCGCGAGGACGGGCGGGGCGCGAGGTCGTGGTGATGGGGTCAGCGTGCGACGAGCCCGCTGTCGAAGCCGGCGACGAGCTCGTCGGGGATCGTGTCCGGGATGGGGTTGAGCCCCTCGATGACCGCGAGGCGGTCGCCGACCTCGCGCATGATGACCGAGATGGGCGTGTCCAGCGCGTCGGCGACGGACGCGAGGATCTCGCTCGACGCCTCCTTCTGACCCCGCTCGACCTCGCTGAGGTAGCCGAGCGCGACGCTGGCCTTGCTGGCGACCTGTCGGAGCGTGCGCCCCTTCTGCAGGCGGAAGTCCCGAAGGACGTCGCCGATCTCCTGACGGACTAGTACCACGGGACCCTCCTCGTTGCGCCTGGTGCCTGATCGAACCGGAGGTCCGGGGCTGATGGGTGAGCATCCGGCCGAGGCCTCAGGCTAAGCAGGGCCACTGGGCGTTGCTTGTGAACCTGATCATGACAACGCGGGACCCGCATCAGATGTTCCCGCCGGATTCGAGCGCGTCGACGAGGGCCACTAGGGCCTCCCGGACCACCCCGGCCCGGACCGCCTGGCGGTCCCCGTCGAGGTGGAGGGCGACGGCGCGCGAGTCGCCGTCGATGGAGAGGCCCACGAACGCCGTGCCCGGCCGCTGTCCGTCCTGCGGGTCGGGACCCGCGGCTCCCGTGGTGGAGACGCCCACGTCCGCCGGGCGTCCGTCGACCGCGCAGACCTTGCGCACGCCGCGGGCCATCTGCCGCGCGACGTCCGGATGCACCGCTCCGTGGACCGCGAGGATCGACGACTCGACGCCGAGGATCGTGCGCTTGAGGGCCGTGTCGTAGGAGACGATCCCGCCCGACAGGGCGCGGGAGGCTCCGGGGACGCCGACGAGGGCCGCCGTGAGCAGGCCGCCCGTGAGTGACTCCGCGACCGCGATGCGGCGCCCGCTGGCGACGAGGGCGGCGATCACGCACTCGGCGAGCTGCTCGTCGGTCGCGTCGTCGACGGCGCTCATGACGCGCGCTCCGCTCGCAGCGCCTGCCGCACGTAGTCGAGGCCGGAGAGGATCGTGAGGGCGAAGGCGATCGACATCAGCACCGTGTTCACGACGTGCATCCCGTCGCCCACGACGTCCCACAGGGGCAGCAGCGCGACGCTGATGGCCACGGCCTGCGCGACCGTCTTCAGCTTGCCGCCGCGCGACGCGGCCACGACCCGGTCGCGGAGCACCGCGAAGCGGTAGGCCGTGATCCCGAGCTCGCGGACGAGGATCGCGATCGTCACCCACCACGGGAGCTCGCCGAGCACGGACAGCATCACGAGGGCCGCGCCCGTCAGCACCTTGTCGGCGATGGGGTCGAGGAGCTTGCCGAGGTCGGTCACGAGGTTGCGGCTGCGCGCGATGTGCCCGTCGACGCCGTCGGTCGCGATGGCGATCACGAACAGCGCGGCGGCCGCGTAGCGGAGCGGCCCGTCGGCGCCGTCGTCCGCCACGAGCAGGACGACGAAGACCGGGGCCAGCAGGATCCGGGCCATCGTGAGGACGTTGGCGACGTTCCAGGGGCTCGCCGGGGAGTCGCCCGCGCGCCAGACGCGCGGTGCCCCGATCCCGGTGGCGCCCGATCCGCTCGACTCGGCCACGGTTCAGTCCCTGCCCGTGAGGCCCCAGGCGTCGTCGTCGCCCTCGGCCTCCACCTGCTCGTAGGCGTCGAGGTCCTTGTGGAGCGGATCCGACGGGTAGCGGTCGTCGTCGACCGGCTCGGCGGCGACCGCGGCAGGCGCTGCCGCGGTGGGCGCCACGGGCGCGGCGGCGGGTGTCTCCCCCCGCAGCGTCGCGAGGACGCCCGGCAGCTGCTCCGCCGAGACGAGCACGTCGCGCGCCTTCGACCCCTCCGACGGGCCGACGATCTCGCGCGCCTCGAGGAGGTCCATGAGGCGGCCGGCCTTGGCGAACCCGACCCGCAGCTTCCGCTGCAGCATCGAGGTCGAGCCGAACTGGGTGCTGACCACGAGCTCGGCGGCGGCGAGCAGCACCTCGAGGTCGTCGCCGATGTCGGCGTCGATCTCCTTGCGCTCCGCGGCGACGGCGACGTCCTGGCGGTAGTCCGGGCGGGCCTGGCGCGTCACGTGCTCGACGACCTTCGCGATCTCCGCCTCCTGCACCCACGCGCCCTGCACGCGGACCGCCTTGTTGGCGCCCATGGGGAGGAAGAGGCCGTCGCCCTGGCCGATGAGCTTGTCGGCGCCCGGCTGGTCGAGGATCACGCGGGAGTCGGTCATGCTCGACACCGCGAAGGCGAGGCGGGACGGCACGTTCGCCTTGATGAGGCCCGTGACGACGTCGACCGAGGGGCGCTGCGTGGCGAGCACCAGGTGGATGCCGGCCGCGCGCGCGAGCTGCGTGATGCGGACGATGGAGTCCTCGACGTCGCGCGGCGCCACCATCATGAGGTCGGCGAGCTCGTCCACCACGACGAGGAGGTAGGGGTACGGGCGGAGGGTCCGCTCGCTGCCCTCGGGGAGCACGATCGATCCGCTCGTGACGGCCTTGTTGAAGTCGTCGATGTGGCGGAAGCCGAAGCTGGCGAGGTCGTCGTACCTCATGTCCATCTCCTTCACCACCCACTGCAGCGCCTCGGCCGCCTTTTTCGGATTGGTGATGATGGGCGTGATGAGGTGCGGCACGCCCGCGTAGATGGTGAGCTCGACGCGCTTCGGGTCGATGAGGACCATGCGCACGTCGCTGGGCTTCGCGCGCATGAGGAGCGACGTGATCATCGAGTTCACGAAGCTCGACTTGCCGGAGCCCGTGGATCCCGCGACCAGGAGGTGGGGCATCTTGGCGAGGTTGGCGATGACGTAGCCGCCCTCGACGTCCTTGCCGACGCCGATGGTCATCGGGTGCGCGCTGTTCGTGGCGGCCGACGAGCGGAGGACGTCGCCGAGGGAGACGATCTCGCGGTCGGTGTTGGGGATCTCCACGCCGATGGCGCTGCGGCCCGGGATGGGCGAGAGGATGCGGACCTCGTTGGAGGCGACCGCGTAGCTGATGTTCTTGGCGAGCGCCGTGACGCGCTCGACCTTGACGCCGGGCGCCAGCTCGAGCTCGTAGCGCGTGACCGTCGGACCGCGCGAGAAGCCGGTGACCGTCGCGTCGACCTGGAAGTTGGTGAGCACCTCGGTGAGCGCGCGGACCACCTCGTCGTTGACCGACGAGCGCGACTTCGCGGGCGTGCCGGGCGAGAGCGTGCTCGCCGCGGGCAGTCGATAGGGAGCCTGCGGGGTGTCCGACTCCCCCGACACGGTCGCCGCGTCGGATCCGTCGTCCTCGAAGCCGGGGAGCACGGCGGGCTCGTCGTCGTCGCGGATGCCCGTGGGATGCGCGGGGACGGACGGGAGGATCGCGGTGGCCGCCTGGTCGGCGACGGGCTCGGCGAGGTCGATGCGCCGGGTCGCGGCGTCGTCGCCGGCGAAGGCGCCGGGCTCGGGACGGGAGGCGTCCGGGTCCACGGTGCGGTCGATGACGGCGGTGGGAGCCTCGGCGGCGGGCCGACCGCGACGGCCGCGGCCCCGGTCGCGGTCGTCGTCCCGATCCTCGTCCGCGTCGTCGGATCCGGCGTGCGGCGCGAGCACCGGGCTGTCGAACGCCGGCGCGTCCTCGCGCTGGCTGCGGTTGCGGCGCCACCACGGGAGGCTGTCGGTGTCCACGGGGCCGTCATCGAGGCCGTCGAGCTCGACCTGCTCGGTCGCGCCGGACCGGCGGGCGGCACGGTCGGCCGCGCGCTGCTCCTCGTCCACCGGCGGGGCGCCGAAGAGGTAGGAGTAGAGCTCGCGGAGGCGGACCCCGACGCGGTTCGGCGGCGTGCGCGTGATGATGAAGAGGGACAGCACGAGCAGGATCCCCGCCACGACGCCCGCGCCGACCGGCGTGATGAGGAGGGCGAGCGGGGCCGCGAGCACCCAGCCGAGGACGCCGCCCGCGCGGGCCAGCGCGAGCATGCCGTCGCGCGGATCCGGCGCCCCGTTGAAGAGGTGGCACAGCGCCGAGATGGAGACGAGGAAGAGCGTGACGCCGATGCCGATCCGCCCGTTGTCGCTGACGGACGCCGGATGGCGGAAGAGCCAGAGCGCGAGGAGCACCATCACGATGGGCAGCGCGAACGCGACCCGGCCGAAGAGGCCGCCGAACGTGTATGCGTCGAAGGCCATCGCCACGTCGTTCAGCGGGTTGAACCACTCGACCACGACGCCGGCGATCGCGAGGACCACGAGGAGGAAGGGGATGCCGTCCCGGCGCTCCTCCTTCGCCAGCTTCTCGGGGCCCAGGGCGCGGAAGAGGGCCCCGGTGGCGTGGGCGAGGCCCATCCACGCGACGACCAGCGGGCCGCGGCGCTCCGCCTGGACGGGGTAGGCGACGGTCTGCTGCTTCGTCTCGGCGGCACGCCCCTTGCGCGGGGGCGTGGCGCGCGGCGCGGGCGAGGAGGTCTTCCCGGCGCGACTGGTCGACCTGGTGCTCGTAGCCATGCGACCCACGTTATCCCGCGCCGCCGTCGCCGGACGTCCGCCGAGCCGGGCGCGACCCTCGCCGCCCGGACCCGGCATCAGTACCGGATCGCATCGATGACGGAGACCCGCACCGCGACGAGCGCCGGGAGCAGGCCCGCGATGGCGCCGACCACGAGCGAGGCGCCGAGCCCGAGGAGCGCGGCATCGAGCGGGAACGGCGGGAACTCCGTGACGCCCGAGGCGACGAACGAGAGGATCCAGGGGTTCTTGACGATCGCGACGGCCGCCATCACGCCGACCACGCCCGCGGCCGTCGTCGCGACGACGCTCTCCATCATCACGGCGAAGAACACGCGGCCCGCGCTCGCGCCGAAGCTCCGGCGGACGCCGATCTCGCGGATCCGCTGGGCGACGGTGACGAGCGAGATGTTCACGAGGCCGAGCGCGCCGAGGAGGAGCACGAGGCCGGCCACTCCCCCGACCAGGATCTTCAGCGAGAGGAGCGGGTCGTAGTCGTACGTGCCGTAGTCGGTCCGGTTGACGGACGCCTGCACGCCGTCGGGAGCCGATGCCGCCACGTCCGTCGACTGGATCGCCGCCATCAGCCCCTCGGACTCCGCCTCCGGCACCCAGAACTCCATCTGCGGCTGCGTCGCGTCCAGCCCGGTCGGGCCCATCAGCCGCTCCGCCGACGCGGCGAGCAGGAGCATCGCGGGCGGCTCCTCCGCATACCGGTTCGGCGTGACGCCCACCACGACGCCGGTGGCGTCGCCCTCCGCTCCCCGCAGCACGGCGGTGGGGTGCGTCGCGAGCTCCGGCGATCCGAGGGCCGCCATGAAGGCCGCGTTGACCACGATCGGCGGGGCGAGCCGGTCGGCGTCGCGGTCGTCGAACCACCGCCCGTCGGCCAGGTCGACCCGGCGCATCTCGCCGTAGTCCACGTCCACGACGGTCGCCTGCACCTCGACGGCGCCGCCCGGGAGCTCGACCGGGAACGGCGAGGAGGCGATCACCGTGGACCACGTGATGCCGTAGCGGTCGGCGATCTCGGCGAGGAGCGTCCGCTGGTCCGCGTACGGCATCCCGGCCCCCGTCTCCGAGTAGGTGGACACGGACAGCGCCGCGGGCCGGCCGGACTCGCGCTCGAACTGCTCGGTCTGCGCCTGCTCGACCACCCCGCCTAGGCCGACGACGGAGGTGATGGCCGTGACCGCGACGGCGACGCCGATGAGGGAGAGGAGGACGCGCGTGCGGTGGATCCGCAGCTCCGCCCACGCCTCGACGACCGCGCCGACGAGGCCCGTGCCCGTGCGGGCGAGCCAGCCGCTCACGCGAGCACCTCGCGGACCAGCGCCTCGGCGGGCGCGAGCACGCCGGCCTCCAGCCGGTGGTGCCGGTCGGCGCGCGCCGCGACGGTCGGGTCGTGCGTGATGGTGACGAGCGCCGCGCCGGACGCGTGCGCGACCTCCGCCAGCAGGGTCATGACCGTCGCGCCGGTCTCGATGTCGAGGGCGCCCGTGGGCTCGTCGGCGAGGATCAGCCGCGGCGAGCGGACGAGGGCGCGCGCGATGGCGACGCGCTGCTGCTCGCCGCCGGACAGGGTCTCCGGCATGGAGTCGATCCGGTGGCCGAGGCCGACGCGCTCGAGCATGTCGGCCGCGATGGACGCGCGGCGCCAGAAGGTGCGGCCGGTGGAGTAGAGCAGCGGCGTCATCACGTTCTCGCGCGCCGTGCGCCCCTGCAGCAGGTTGAACTGCTGGAAGATGAAGCCGATGTCCCCGCCCCGGGCCCGGTCGCGACGGGAGCCCGAGACGCGGGCCATGGGCACGTCGTCGAGGAGGACCTCGCCGGTGGTCGGGGTGTCGAGCAGGCCGAGGATGTTGAGCAGCGTCGACTTGCCGGATCCGGAGCGGCCGACGATCGACACGTGGTCGCCCACCGAGACGTCGAGGTCGACGCCGTGCAGGATCGTCAGCGGCTCGTCGTCCGGGCGGAGGACCGTGCGGGTCACCTGCTCGAGGCGGATGAGGCTCATCCGCCGTACCCGCCCTGCATCATCATCGGGTCCTCCGTGGGCGCCGGTGCGCCGGGCACGAACTCGAGCACCATGTCGCCCTCCGCGAGGCCGGAGGTGATCTGCACGACCTTCCCGTCGCTGATGCCGAGGCCGACCGCGCGCTCCTCCGGCTCGCCGGACTCCGACGGCAGCCAGACGTTGCCCGTGTCGGCGAGGCCCTCGACGGCGGTGGTGGGGAGGGTGAGGACGTCGGGCGCCTCGCCCGCGGGGATCGTGATCTCGGCGGCGAGGCCGGGGAACACGCGCGTGCCGGCGGGCACGGCGCAGGAGACGGTCGCGCCGGTGGACGCCGACTCCGCGCCTCCGGCGGCTCCCGTGGACCCCGCGTCGCCCGCGCCGCCCGTCGCGCCGTCGCCGGCAGCCGCGGACGGCTGGCCGATGCGGAGGTCGGCGCACTCGAAGGGCGCGGGGCCCGACGCGATCGCGACGCGCGCCGCGGCCGGCTGGGTCACGAGCCGGTACTGCTCCTCCGCGGTGAGCGGGGCGCTCGCGCGGAAGGTGGGCGGCGAGATGCGGCCGACCGCGTCGCCGACGGCGACCTCCTGGCCCACGAGGACGCCGAGCTCGGTGAGCGAGCCGGCCGCCTTCGCGGTGACCGTCTCGGTGACGACCTTGGGCTTCGGCTGCGTGACCGTGCCGTCCGCGGCGACCACCGGGTCGACCGGGGTCTCCTGGCGGATGACGAGGATCGGGTCGCCGACCGCGACCGTGGCTCCCTGCCCGGCGACGAGCTTGGAGACCTTGCCCTGCAGGGTCGCCTTCACGGGGACGGCGGGGTCGGGCTGGATGCTGCCCTTCACGGTCACGTCGTTGACCACCGTCGCGATCGACGCCGCGACCTGCGACTCGACCACGGAGCCCGTCGGCACCTCGGAGGCCTCCTCCGCCGTCGTGCCGAAGAACGCCATGCGCACGAGGGCCGCCGCGATGGCGGCCAGCACGACGAGCCTCGTGATCGGGAGGATCCATCTCCGCCAGACGCCCACGGCCGCTCCTTCCCCGGCGTCCCCCAGCGGTCCGTCCGGTCACCCTCGACGCTAGGGGCGGAGCACGGCGGGCGGGTCGGCCGCGGGGATGACATGCGCGCCCGCGGCGGGGGGCCCCGGGAGGAGGCGGGCGGGACGTGCGGACGAGGGACCGGCCGACGCCGGGGACGACGGAGGGGGCGGGGCCTCCCCCGCCCCCTCCGGGACGCGCTGCTCCGCCGGCGGCGGCCGTGGCGCTACGCCTCGATGACCACCGGGATGATCATCGGCCGGCGCCGGTGCGACGAGTTGACCCAGCGGCCGACCGTGCGCCGGACGACCTGCGAGTACGCGTGCGTGTCGCGGGTTCCGTTGGCCGCGGCCTCCGCGAGCGCCTTGACGACGAGCGGCTTGACGCTGTCGAAGACCTTGCTGTCCTCGGCGAAGCCGCGCGCCTCGATCTCCGGACCCACGATGACCTTGCCGGTCTGCGGCTCGACGACCGCGAAGATCGTGACGAAGCCCTCCTCGGAGAGGATGCGACGGTCCTTGAGGTCGGCGTCGGTGATCTCGCCCACGGTGGAGCCGTCGACGTAGACGTAGCCGATGTCGAGCTGGCCCGTGACGCGCACGTGGCCGTCCTTCATGTCGAGGACGGTGCCGTCCTCCGCGAGGAACGTGTTGCGCTCCGGCACGCCCGTCTGGATCGCGAGCTGCTGGTTCGCGACCAGGTGACGGTACTCGCCGTGCACCGGGAGC
The DNA here is from genome assembly GCF_030816895.1 of Clavibacter sp. B3I6. Classification (NCBI taxonomy): domain Bacteria; kingdom Bacillati; phylum Actinomycetota; class Actinomycetes; order Micrococcales; family Microbacteriaceae; genus Clavibacter; species Clavibacter sp. B3I6. Next base: position 3,174,776 of record NZ_JAUSYL010000001.1, on the reverse strand, counting down.
ACGTTCCGCGGCTTGAGGATGTTGTAGCAGTACAGCAGCTCGCCCGCGGCGGCGTGGCCCGAGACGTGGACCTTCGCGTTGGCCTTGTGCACGACGTTCGCGCCGAGCTTCGTGAGCCCGTTGATGATCCGGTACACGGCGTTCTCGTTGCCGGGGATGAGGCTCGAGGCGAGGATGACCGTGTCGTCCTGGCCGATCTCGATCTGGTGCTCCGAGTTGACCATGCGGCTCAGCACCGCCATCGGCTCGCCCTGCGACCCGGTGCTCATGTAGACGATCTCGTCGTCCGGCAGGTTGACGGCCTTCTTGGAGTCGATGAGGACCCCCTCCGGCACCTTGAGGTAGCCGAGCTCGGCCGCGATGGTCATGTTGCGGATCATCGAGCGGCCGATGAACGCCACGCGGCGCCCGTTGGCGGCGGCGGCGTCGAGCACCTGCTGCACGCGATGGACGTGGCTGGAGAAGCTCGCGACGATGACGCGGCGCGGCGCCTTCGAGATGACGGCCTCGAGGACCGGCCCGATCGAGCGCTCGGTGGGCGTGAAGCCCGGGACGTCCGCGTTGGTGGAGTCGGACATGAAGAGGTCGATGCCGGCCTCGCCGAGGCGCGCGAAGGCGCGCAGGTCGGTGATGCGGTCGTCGAGCGGCAGCTGGTCCATCTTGAAGTCGCCGGTGTGCAGCACGCTGCCGGCCTCGGTTTTGATGGCGACGGCCAGGGCGTCCGGGATGGAGTGGTTGACCGCCACGAACTCGAGCTCGAACGGCCCGAGGCGCTCGCGGTCGCCCTCCTTGACCTGGAACGTGTACGGCTTGATCCGGTGCTCCTTGAGCTTCGCCTCGATGAGGGCGAGCGTGAGGCCGGAGCCGATCAGCGGGATGTCCTGCTTCAGCTTGAGGAGGTAGGGCACCGCGCCGATGTGGTCCTCGTGGCCGTGCGTGAGCACGATGCCGACGACGTCGTCGAGGCGGTCCGCGATGGAGGAGAAGTCGGGGAGGATCAGGTCGACGCCCGGCTGGTGCTCCTCGGGGAAGAGCACGCCGCAGTCGACGACGAGGATCTTGCCGTCGATCTCGAACGTGGTCATGTTGCGGCCGATCTCGCCCAGGCCGCCGATGGGGGTGATGCGCAGGATGCCGGGCTTGAGCGCGGGGGGATCGTAGATCGTCTGGGGCATGGGGCTCCTCGGTCGGCGGTGCGGCCCGAAGGGGCCGGCGGGGGATGTGCGTGGGCGCGTCAGCGCGTGGTGCCCGCGATCTTCGGCAGCGCTCCGCCGGCGGCGGCGTTGCGGTCGGGGCGGAAGTTGCGGAAGTCGACGCCGGGGACGTCGCGGACGAGGTCGATCTCGTCCTCGATCTGGGCGGCCTCCCACTCCTCCGGACCTACGAGGGGCAGGCGCACGCGGGGGCTGCCGATGCGGCCGAGGCCGTGGAGGATGTACTTCGCGGCGACCGTGCCGGGCACGTGCGTCATCACCGCGCGGACGAGCGGCTCGAGCTGCTGGTGCGCGTGCGTGGCGGCGGCCAGGTCGCCCTCGTTCACGGCGTCGACCATGGTGCGGTAGGGCGTGGCGGTGACGTTGGCGGTGACCCCGATGAGGCCGGTGCCGCCGATGGCGAGCGTCGGCAGCGCGTTCGCGTCGTCGCCCGCGAAGTACATGAGGCCCGTCTGGTTGAGCACGCGGCTGGCCTGCGCGAGGTCGCCCTTCGCGTCCTTGATGGCGAGGATGTTCGGGTGCTTGGCGGCCCGGAGGATCGTCTCGTACTGGATGGGGATGCCCGTGCGGCCGGGGATGTCGTACAGGATGACCGGCAGGTCGGTGGCGTCGGCGATCATCCGGAAGTGGGTGAGGACGCCGGCCTGCGTGGGCTTGTTGTAGTACGGCGTGACGATCATGTTCCCGTCCGCGCCGGCCTTCTCGCTCTGGCGGGCGAGCTGCATGGCGTGCGCGGTCTCGTTCGACCCGCCGCCCGTGATGATCTTCGCCCGGCCCGCGCTCACCGAGCGGCCGACCTCGACGAGCTTGACCTTCTCCGGGTCCGTCAGCGTGCTGGTCTCGCCCGTGGTGCCCGTGACGACGATGCCGTCCGCGCCCGCCACGATCACGTCGTCGATGTGCTTCTCGACGCCCGGCCAGTCGACCTCGCCGTCGGCCGTGAACGGGGTGACGAGCGCCACCAGGACCTGGCCGAAGGGGTTCTCTGTGGACACGGCACCCATCGTATCGGTCGGCGGTCGTCGGGTCCGGGCGCGCTACGGCGCGACGCGGCCGTTCTTCTGGAAGGCCGCGTGGGTGAGGGGCATGAGCCGCTCGAACTCCATCTCCATCCTCTCGGCGCACATCTCGATCTCGCGCTGCGGGAAGCTCGGGAACGTCGAGTCCTCGTGCTTGGTGCGCAGCGACAGGAAGTTCATGAGGGCGCGCGCGTTGAGCGTCACGTACATGGACGAGTAGATGTTGAGCGGCAGGACGATGCGGGCGACCTCGCGGGCCACGCCCTCGCCGAGCATCCGCTGGTAGGACGCGTACGCCTCGGTCGAGGTGCGGCGGGTCTCGGCCTGGACGAGCTCGGTCTGCTCCGGGCTCCCGGCGAGGAACTCGTACGCGCCGGGCTTGCCGACCTGCACGAGGTTGCGCTCGGGCCCGGGCACGTAGAACACGGGGTCGAGCTCCTTGTAGCGGCCCGACTCCTCGTTGTAGGAGGCCATGCGGTGGCGCATGAACTCGCGGAAGACGAAGATCGGCGCCTGCACGTAGAAGGTCATGGAGTTGTGCTCGAAGGGCGATCCGTGGCGGTCGCGCATGAGGTAGTTGATGAGGCCGCGGTCGCGCTTCACGCGCTTCTCCTCGGCCTCCGTGTCGACGTCGCCCTCGAGGGCGCGGTCCTGGCCGTCCGGCTCGTCGAGCGCATGCTCGAGGGTCTTCTCGCCGGCGGTCGAGACGCGGGCGGCGAAGATCACGTCGGAGTCGTGGGCGCTCGAGCGGACGAGCTCCACGGTCATGTCGGATCGGAAGGCGATGTCGTCGTGGGGCACGACCGTCACTGTACGCGACCGCCCGCGGCGACCGCCCCGGGTCGTGGGAGGACCGGGCCGTAGGCTGTCGGGCACCGACGAAGGGCTCGACCATGTCCGACAGCACCGCATCCCCCGCCCCGCTCACCGTCCTGATCTCCGGCGCGGACGGCACCATCGGCACCGAGCTGCAGGCGCAGCTGCGCGCGGCCGGGCACCGCGTGGAGAAGCTGGTGCGGCACGCCCCCTCGGGTCCGGACGAGCACGAGTGGCAGCCGGCGGAGGGCCGCCTGGATCCGGCCGTGCTCGACGGCGTGGACGCGGTCGTGAACCTGTCGGGCGCGTCCATCAGCCGCCTTCCGTGGACGAAGCCGTACCAGGAGGAGATCCGGTCCTCGCGCGTGCAGGCCACGCGCACCATCGTGGGCGCCCTGGCGTCGGCGTCGACGCCGCCGCGGGTGCTGCTGAACGGATCCGCCGTGGGGTTCTACGGCGACCGCCCCGCCGAGCGCCTCACCGAGGACTCGCCGCGCGGGACGGGCTTCCTCGCGGAGGTCGTGGAGGCGTGGGAGGCCGAGGCCTTCGAGGCGTCCGGCGACGTGCGCGTCGTCGCCCTCCGCACCGGCCTCGTGCTCGCGCAGGCGGGCGCCCTCGCCCCGCTGCGCCTCCTCACGAACCTGGGGCTGGCGGGGAAGCTCGGCACGGGCGGGCAGGTCTGGCCGTGGATCTCCCTCCGCGACGAGGCCGCCGCCATCGTGCACCTGCTGACATCCCCGCTGTCGGGCCCGGTGAACCTCACCGGTCCCGAGCCCGTGATGGCCGACCGCCTCATGCGCCACCTCGCGAAGCGCATGCACCGCCCCTACCTCGTGCCCGCGCCGGAGGCCCTCATCCGGCTGGCGCTGCGGGACGCGGGCCAGGAGCTGCTGCTGTCCAGCCAGCCCGCGCGCCCCGAGAAGCTCCTCGCCGACGGCTTCGCCTTCCGCGACCCCACCGTGGAGCTCGCGATCGACCGGCTGCTCACGAGGGCCTGAGCCCCGGGTTCGCGCCGTCGCCCGGTCGGGTCAGGCGGACGGCACCGACCCGTGCAGGGCGATCGCGCGGCGGATCGCTCCGCGCGCGCGTCGTCGGTCGCCGCTCGCGTCGTACGCGAGGCCCAGACGGAACCACGCCCGCCAGCTGGCCGGCTCCGCCTCGACCTCGGCCTGGTATGCGGGGAAGGCGGCGTCGGCCGCGTCCCGCAGGGGCCGGCCGCTCGCGCGGGTCGGCAGGTCGGCGACGGGCAGGCCGCCCTCCTCGTCGAGGATCCGCGTGAGCCGTGCGCTGCGGATCCCGAAGAGGAGCTCGCGGACGAGGGCCCACGCGCCGACGAGCGACAGGAAGACGAGGCTGAGGCCGAGCACCACGCCGACGAGCTCGCCCGACACGATGAGCAGCACGGCGAACTGCCCGGCCACCGCCAGGTACAGCACCATGAGCACGGCCATGAGGCCCACGCCGATGCGCGTGCCCATCAGGAGCTCGTGACGGTGGCCGCCTGGCCGCTCGGCCCGCCGTCGTCCACGGGACCGGTCGGCGCGGCGGCGGCGTCCCGCGTGGCGCGCTCGCGCGACCCGTCGAGGTCGATGAGGCGGTCGAGCCCGACCACCACGCCCCGCGCGGTGCGGACCGCGCGGAGGGCGAGCAGGATCCCCGCCTCGTACGCGCTCGGCGCGAGCGTGTCATGGCTGATGGTGAGGACCTCGCCGTTGCCGCCGAACACGACGTCCTGCTTGGCGACGACGCCCTGCATCCGGAGGCTGTGCACGGGGATGCTCGCCACCTGCTGGCCGCGGGCGCGCTGGTCGATGTGCGGCGCCTGCACCGGGCCGCGCGCGCCGCGGGCCTGCGACATGAGCTCCGCGGTGCGCACGGCCGTGCCCGACGGCGAGTCGATCTTCGTGGCGCCGTGCGCCTCGACGATCTCGATGGAGTCGTAGAAGCGCGCCGCCATCTGCGCGAAGGACGTCGCGAGGACGCTGCCGACCGAGAAGTTCGGGATGATGACGACGCCCACGGCGAGGTTGCCCGTGATCCGCCGCTCGAGGTCCTGGATCCGCTCACCCGTCCAGCCGCTGGTGCCCACGAGCACGTTCATGCCGTGCGCGACCGCGTACTCGACGACCCCCTGGCTGACCGCCGGGAGCGTGACGTCGACCGCGATGTCGGCGCCGAGCATGTCGGACAGCTCGTCCTTCGAGTCGAGGCTGGCGACGAGCTCGAACTCGGCGCTCGCCTCGACGATCTGCGTGATCAGCTGGCCCATGCGGCCCGTTGCGCCGACGACGGCGACCGTGGTTGTCATCCCGCCAGCGTACCGGCGCGGTCCGCGCCGACGCTGGCCGGCCGGGCGGATCGGCCTAGTAGGGCTGCTGCTCCGGCAGTCCCGTGCGCAGCTCCACCGGGAGGTGGCCGAGGTCGTTGTGCACCACCAGGACGGGCGGCTTCGCGGAGCGCACCCGGATGATCGTGAGGCCGCAGTTGGCCTGGTTGATCCCCATCCAGCGCCACTCGGGGGCGTCGAACACGTGCCGCACGAACCACGCGATGACGAAGTTGTGCGTGATGAGGAGGTCGTGCCGGTCCCCGCGCGCCGGCGCCAGGAACTCGCTCACCGCGTCGGACATCTGGGCGCTGCCCGCGTCGATCTCCTCCTCGGTCACCCCGCCGAAGAACGACTCGAAGGCGTGCGGCATGTCCGGCACGGGGCCCGACGGGATGCAGTCGAACAGCAGGGACGACGGCTCCGGCTCGACGGCCGGCATGCGCTGGGCCATGATCGCCGCCGTCTCCTCCGCGCGCGCGAGCGGCGAGTGGCGCACCGACGTGAACGGCACCCCGCTCAGCCGGTCGGCGATGCAGTGCGCCTGGCGCTTGCCGCGACCGGAGAGCGGGCCGTCGGGCAGCCCGTGCTCGGCGTCCTGCTGCTCGCCGTGGCGGACGAGGTAGATGTAGTGGGACACGGTTCCTCCTAGAGGAGCGAGCGGGTCTCGAGCAGCGGGGCGAACGCGTCGGCGCCGACGGTGCCCACAGCGGCGATCGAGAGCGGACGGGAGACGAGGTCGGCTGCGAGGGAGCGGACGTCCTCGGCGGTGACGCGGGACAGGCGGGTGAGCGTCTCGTCGAGGTCGACGTACTCGCCCGTCGTGATCTCCGAGCGGCCGAGCCGCGACATGCGCGTGTCCGAGTCCTCGAGCGCGAGGGCGGACTGCCCGGAGAGCTGGCCGAAGGCGCGGGTCAGCTCCTCGTCGGTCACGTGGTCCTCGGCGAGGCGCCGGAACTCGTCGACCATGAGGCGGGAGACCTGCGCGGTCTTGGCCGCGGTGCATCCCGCGTAGAGGCCGAAGACGCCGGCGTCCGAGTAGGAGGCGCCGAAGGAGTAGACGGAGTAGGCGAGGCCGCGCTTCTCGCGCACCTCCTGGAACAGGCGCGACGACATGCCGCCGCCGAGCACCGAGTTGAGCATGGCGAGGGCGGGCCGCCGGTCGTCGGACGCGGCGAGGCCCGGCACGCCGAGCAGGATGTTGGTCTGCTCGATGGGGCGGTCGACGACGACGAGGTCGCTGCCGCGCGTGATGACGCCGACATCGCCGGTGCGACGGGCGACGGGGGCGGCGAGGACGGACAGGTCCCATCCGGCGCGCTCCAGGCCTGCGGTGACCCGGGCGACGAGGGCATCGTGGTCCACCGCACCGGCCGCGGTGATGACGAGGTCCTGCGGGCGGTAGTTGCGGCGGTAGTGGGCGACGACGGCGTCGCGCTCGGCGGCCTCGATGTCCGCGGGGCTGCCGCCGATGGGCCGGCCGAGCGGGTGATCCCCGAGCACGGCCTCGAAGAAGCGCTCGCTCGTGACGTCGCCCGGGTCGTCGTCCGCCATGGCGAGCTCCTCGAGGATGACCCCGCGCTCGGTCTCGAACTCCTCGGCGTCGATGAGGCTGGACGTGACCATGTCGGCCAGCACGTCGACGGCCATGCCCAGGTCGCGATCCCGCACCTTGGCGTAGTAGCACGTGTACTCCTTGGCGGTGACGGCGTTGTGCTCGCCGCCGACTGCGTCGAAGGCCACGGCGATGTCGAGCGCCGAGCGCGACGGGGTGCCCTTGAAGAGCAGGTGCTCGAGGAAGTGCGTGGATCCGAGGTCGCCGGGCTGCTCGTCGCGGGACCCGACCGCGACCCACATGCCGATGGTGGCGCTGCTGCTGCCGGGCACGTCCTCGCTGAGGATCCGGACGCCGGACGGGAGGACGGAGCGTCGGACGCGGGCACCGCCCGCCGACTGCACGGTGAGCTCGGGGAGGTCGAGGGGGAGTTCTACGGCGCGGGACATCAGCGTCACCCTACGCCACGGGCCTGGTCTCGGATCGGGGCGGATGCGGGGTGAGGGCGGTGGTAGGCGTCAGCAGCCCGGGGCCGGCATGGGCCGATCCGCACGCCCCGCCGACCAGGACCGTGGAGCCCTGCAGCACATGGATCACCACCGGACCGACCAGCACCGGGAGCGTGCCCGGGATCTGCTGCCACCCGCCCCCGTCGAACCGGTAGGACGGCGCATACGCGATCGTGAGGGAGATCTGCCGGTCCCCGACGCTCGCATAGACATGGCTCGTGTCCGTGGGGGTGAAGTCCTGCTGACCGAGCTGCTTCCACGACGCCCCCGGACCCTCGACCGTCGTGGCGGTGCCGTCGCCGTGATCCCAGGTGAACGACACCGGCACGAACCGCACCTGCGCCGGCCTTCCCAGCAGCGTCCCGTCGACCACCTGCGCGGACGCGTCCGTGAGCAGGTTCACCGGCGCCCCGACCAGCGCCCACCCGTTCGGCTGCGACCGGATCGATGCGGACCGCGGGACGAACTGCGCCACGTCCTCCAACATCACCCCCGGATCCGCGGGCGCGGCAGGGGCCGGATCGGCGGGCCTCACGGGCGGCCGCGCGGGCGGGAGGAACGCATGCTGCCCGTCGAGGCAGGCGCCCCTCCCCGGTCGACACGCCGTGTCCACGTCCGCGGCCAGACGGTCCTGCCGCGGCACCGGATGGAGGACCAGAGGCACTGAGGAGCTTCGTGGTCCCCCTCCTACGCTCCTGACGGGCGCAGCGTCCGTGGTAGCGGGAGAGCGACCGATCTCGTCCTGGGCATGGAGAGCGGCAGCTCCTCCGGCGATGCTTCCTGACGTGCACGCACTGGATTGACTGTGCGCGAATTCGCAGCCGGCGTCCGCAGCGTACGCTGCGGCCATCTGCGCGGGCATGAGACCGAGGATCATGACGAGCCCCACCGGGATCGCCGTCACTCGCATGCGTGCACATCCTCGTTTCGGACTATGTCGCTGATCCGCCAGAGCGCCTCCTCGGACTTCACTGCCTTCACCTGGAGCGAGAGGCGTGGGTCGCGCTGAGGAGTGACGTCCGTCCCGCTGGCGTCCGTGAACCGCGTGCCGCCGACATCGAGGCACAGCTGCGCAATCATGTACTGAGCGCCTTCCGGGTCGATCCCGCGATCCGTGACGTCAAAGCCGGATACGACGCTCTTGCCACTCGTATTGATTCCCCTTCCCCGCGCATCGGCCAGGCCGGACTTCTCGCCATCCAGGACGTTTCCTGTCAAGAGCTGCGCGAGGTCGTCTTCCGTGTCGGTGTTTGCGTCGAGATCCACGTACCGCGTGACGACATCCCGGAACGCCTGGTCGTCCTGCTGCTCCTGCGTCAGCGACGGGGACGGCGCCGGCGTGCGGGCGGGCGCTTCGGGCGGAGGCGCCGTGCAGCCGGCCAGCACCGGGATCGCGATCACCGCGGCCAGCGCGCACGCCGCCGCTCCGCCTCGTCGTCGCAGCGTCAGGTCGCGCGCTCGTTCGTGCAAGGTGTTCTCCCCCGGGCCGTTCGGATGCCCGCGCGCACATGCTCGGTCATCCGCGCGTCACGGGTCCGGGAAAGCTAGCCGAGAGCGTGCGAGCACGGCCGCGTCGGTCCACACCGCGCGGACGGACGCGCGCCGACGGCGCCTGGGGAGGGGCTACTCGGTGATGCGGTCGAGGCGGGCGACCTCGTGGCGCGAGAGCTGGACGTGCGCCGCCTGCACCAGGTCGTGCACCTGCTCGGGGCGGCTCGCGCTCGCGACGGGCGCGACGACCCCCGGCTTGGCGAGGAGCCAGGCCAGGGCGATGGTCCCGATGCTCGTCGAGTGGTGCTCGGCGATCTCGTCGAGCGCCGTGAGCACGCGGAGGCCGCGTCGGTTGAGGTACTTCGCCGCGCGCTGCCCGCGGGCGCCCTCGCGCACGGAGTCGCGCGTGCGGTACTTGCCGGTGAGGAAGCCGTTCGCGAGCGCGAAGTACGGCATGACCGCGAGCTGCTGACCACGGACGACGTCGAGGAACTCCGACTCGTAGGGCGCGCGGTTGACGAGGTTGTAGTGCGTCTGGAGCGCGACGAAGCGGGGCGCGTCGTACAGGCCGCCGATGATCCGGGCGTGCAGCAGGCGCTCGGCCGCGTAGTTCGACGCGGCGAGGTGCCGCACCTTGCCGGACGCGATGAGGAGGCTGGCCGCGGAGAGGCTCTCCTCGAGCGGGACGTCGAGGTCGTCCCAGTGGAAGTAGAGGAGGTCGATGAAGTCGGTGCCGAGCCGCGACAGGCTCGCATCGACGGCGCGCTCGATGCGGGATCCGCCGAGGCCGGGGAAGTCCTCGCTCTTGCCGATCTTGGTGGCGACGACCATGGAGTCGCGGTTGCGGCGCTCGCGCATCCACGTGCCGATCATGTGCTCGCTGCGGCCGCTCGCGTAGGAGTCGGCGGTGTCGATGAAGTTGCCGCCCGCCTCCTGGTACCGGTCGAGGATGGCGGAGGTGTCGTCGGGGCCGGCCGTCCAGCCGAACACGTTCCCGCCGAGCGCGAGGGGGAAGACGCGGAGGTCGGTGTCGCCGATCGCGCGTCGACGTGCCGGGCTCGGGATGCTCCCGCCCGTGCGCAGGCCGGGCTCGGCGGCTGACTGGACGAGGGCACCGGCCGCCTGCACGGTGGCATCGACGATGGGCGCAGTCACGGGCTTGGGCGCCGTCTCGGCGTTCCGCGTGAGGAGGGCCCCGAGAGGTCCGCCGCGATGGCGCCGGGGCGGGGAGCCGGGGACGACGTTCGAGGCGAGGGGAAGAGACGTCGTCACGTGTCCCAGCGTACCGCCCAGCGCGCGAAACGTTTGGGTACCAAGTGATTGCGACGGGCCCGGTTCGTCGTCGGGACATGCGCGGCACCGGGCGGTGTGCGAGGGTGCGGATCCACGGCCCGGACGTCGCGACGCCGCGTCGCGGGAGCGGCGGAGCGCTGCTCCGGCGAGGCGCGCGCAGCGATCCGCGTCGACCGGACGCAGGAAGGGGTGCCGTGGATCCCCCGACCCCGGCACCCCTCGGCGGCCTGCATCCCCCGATGCGTCCCCCGGAGGCAGGCGGTCGCGTGGACCCGCCTGCAGAACCCACGCTATCGACCGATCCTCACCGGGCCCCAGCCCCTCTTCGGGGGTGCGGAGGGTCTCCGACCCCGCACCGCGGCGAGAGCCGACCACCGGCATGCGCCTCGTGGACGGCTCCCGGCGGGGTATCGGGGCATCGTGCGAGGCTGGGGCGTCAGCACGACCGAGAGGAACCCCTGTGCCCAACGACCCGCTGCACCGCCTGCCGGATGCCGCCCCCTTCCACCTCACCAGCCCCGACTTCGCCGACGGGGCACCGCTCCCCGGCTCCGCACGCGGTGCGGGCCAGGGCGGGCAGGACCTGTCCCCCGCCCTGAACTGGACCGGCGCGCCGGAGGGCACGCGCAGCTACGTGCTCACCGCCTACGACCCCGACGCGCCCACGGGCAGCGGCTTCTGGCACTGGGCCGTGCGCGGGATCCCCGCCGACACGACCTCGCTCCCGGCCGGAGCGGGCGACCCGGACGCCGGCCTGCTGCCCGAGGGCGCCGTCACCATGCACAACGAGGCGCGCGAGACGCGCTTCGCCGGGGCGACGCCGCCGGCCGGCCACGGCACGCACCGGTACTACTTCACCGTGACCGCGCTCGACGTCGAGTCGGTCGACGTCCCCGAGGGCGCGACCCCCGCGATCCTCGGCTTCCTGATGCTGCCGCACGTAATCGGGCGCGCCCAGCTCGTCGGCACCGCGATCACCGTCGCGGACTGACCGGACCGGATGCGGGGCACGTCATGACGCGGCACGGCGAGGGGCGGACGGCGGCGGACGCGGGCGACGACGCCCCGCCCCGCCGTCGCCGGCTCGCGCTCGTGATCGCGCTGGTCGCGGCGGCGCTCGTGGTCGCCGGGATCATCGCGGCGACCGCGCTGTCCCCGGGCGGCGAGCCGACGGGGCCCACGTCGCCCGTGCCCGCCACCGGGGAGCCCCGGACGACGCCGGGCACCACGCCATCGCCCGTGCCGACGCCGACGCCGACCGACACGGGGACCCCGGCTCCGACGCCCGCGCCGAGCCCCACCGGCGACCTCGCCCCGGTGCCGTCCATCTCGGTGCCGCCGGCACGTGACGTCCCGTACCCCACGGATCCGGACGACGGGAAGTAGCCCGGCCGCACCCGGGCTCGCTGAGCGCGCTCCCCGGGGCGTCGCAGGACGGCCCGCACACGACGGATGCCCGCCCCACCGAGGTGGGACGGGCATCCGGGTCGTGCGGGGTGCGTCGGGACTAGCCCTCGGCGGGGGCCTCGGGGCCCTCGCTCGCGGCGTCGCGGCCCTCCTGATCGGCGGGCTCCTCCATCACCGGGGCGAGCGAGAGCTTGCCGCGGTCGTCGATCTTGGTGATCTCCACCAGGATCTTCTGGCCGACGCCGAGCACGTCCTCGACGTTCTCGACGCGCTTGCCGCCGGCGAGCTTGCGGACCTCGCTGATGTGCAGCAGGCCGTCCTTGCCGGGGAGCAGCGAGACGAACGCGCCGAACGTCGCGATCTTGACGACGGTGCCGAGGAAGGACTCGCCGACCTCGGGGTTCGTCGGGTTCGCGATGGCGTTGACCTGCGCACGCGCGGCCTCCGCCGACGGGCCGTCGACGGCGCCGATGTAGACGGTGCCGTCCTCCTCGATGGAGATGTCGGCGCCGGTCTCGTCCTGGATGGCGTTGATCGTCTTGCCCTTCGGGCCGATCAGCTCGCCGATCTTGTCGACGGGGATGTTGACCGAGATCACGCGAGGCGCGGTCGGGGCCATCTCGTCGGGGGCGTCGATGGCCTGGTTCAGCACGCCGAGGATGGCCGTGCGGGCCTCCTTCGCCTGCTTGAGGGCGCCGTCGAGGACCGACGTGGGGATGCCGTCGAGCTTCGTGTCCAGCTGGATGGCCGTGACGAACTCGGACGTGCCGGCGACCTTGAAGTCCATGTCGCCGAGCGCGTCCTCGGCACCGAGGATGTCGGTGAGGGCGGCGTAGCGGACCTGGCCGTCGACGGTGTCGGACACGAGGCCCATGGCGATGCCGGCGACGGGCGCGCGCAGCGGCACACCTGCGTTCAGCAGCGACAGGGTCGAGGCGCAGACGGAGCCCATCGACGTGGAGCCGTTGGACCCGAGGGCCTCGGACACCTGGCGGATCGCGTAGGGGAAGTCCTCGCGGCTCGGCAGCACCGGCACGAGGGCGCGCTCGGCGAGGAAGCCGTGCCCGATCTCGCGGCGCTTCGGCGACCCGACGCGACCGGTCTCACCGGTGGAGTAGGGCGGGAAGTTGTAGTGGTGCAGGTAGCGCTTCTTCGTGATGGGGCTCAGCGAGTCGATCTGCTGCTCCATCTTGAGCATGTTCAGCGTGGTGACGCCCAGGATCTGGGTCTCGCCGCGCTGGAAGATGGCCGAGCCGTGGACGCGCGGGATGACCTGCACCTCGGCGTCGAGCGGGCGGATGTCGGCGAGGCCGCGCCCGTCCATGCGGATGCCGTCGCGGAGGATCCGGCCGCGGACGACGGTCTTCGTGACGGACTTGTACGCCGCGGAGAACTCGGTGAGCGCCGACTGCGGCAGCTCGCCGGCCTCGACCTTGGCGGCCACGGCCTCCTTGGTGCGGGTCTTGAGCGCGTCGTCGGCGTCCTGGCGCTCGATCTTGTCGGCGATCTGGTACACGGTGCCCAGCTCGTCGAGGGCGAGGGCCGAGACGGCGTCGTACGACTCCTGCGCGTACGGCAGGAAGACGGGGTAGTCGACCGTGGGCTTCGCGGCCTGCTGCGCGAGCGAGGCCTGCGCGGCGACGAGCTGCTGGATGAACGGCTTCGCGGCCTCGAGGCCCTGCGCGACGACGGCCTCGTCGGGCTTGGTGGCGCCGGCCTGGATGAGGTCCCAGGCACCCTCGGTGGCCTCGGCCTCGACCATCATGATCGCGACGTCCTCGTTGCCCTCAGAGTCGGTGACGACGCGGCCGGCGACGGTGATGTCGAAGACGGCCTCCTTGAGCTGCGAGTGCTTCGGGAAGACGACCCACTGGTCGCCGATGAGCGCGAGGCGCACACCCGCGATGGGGCCGGAGAACGGGATGCCCGAGAGCATGCTCGAGGCGCTCGCCGCGTTGATGGCGAGGCTGTCGTAGAACTCGTCCGGCGCGATGCTGAGGACGGTGATGACGACCTGGACCTCGTTGCGGAGGCCCGTGATGAACGACGGGCGCAGCGGCCGGTCGATGAGGCGGCAGACGAGGATCGCCTCGGTGGAGGGGCGGCCCTCGCGGCGGAAGAACGAGCCGGGGATCTTGCCCGCGGCGTAGCTGCGCTCCTCGACGTCGATGGTCAGGGGGAAGAAGTCGAAGTTGTCCTTCGGGTGCTTGCCCACCGAGGTGGCGGACAGCAGCATGGTGTCCTCGTCGAGGTACGCGGCGACCGCGCCCTGCGCCTGCTGCGCGAGGCGGCCGGCCTCGAACCGGACCGTGCGCGTTCCGTACTTGCCGTTGTCGAGGACTGCCTCGGCGAACTTGATCTCTGGACCTTCCATTGAGGTCTCTCTCCTTCGTGTTGCGCCTCTCGGCGACGCCCGTCGGGCGCTCGTCCTGCATCCCGTGTGGATGCGGACCTCCTGCGACAGAGGAGGAGCGGGCGAGGCGACACGTCGGGGTCCGCCTGATGCGGATCCCGGGTGCACGTGCGCGGCTGGTTCCGCTCGGCGGCCGGTGGCCGACGGCGGCGGGCGCATGTCTGACCATCAGTGGGAATGCTCCGAGCGACTCGGAATACCACCACCAACGGCCAGCTCCTGCCGGCCAGCTCCATCTGTCGTGATCCCGTCGTGACGCTGGGCGCCCGTCGGATCACTGCGTCCATGGTAGCACCGGACCCCTTCCGGGCCCCGGAGGACCGGGATCGCCGGGTGTCGGGCGGGCGACGCTCCCCTTAACCGCGGACGAGCCGCCACCCCGGAGGGTGACGGCTCGCGCGTTCGTCGTGATGCGATCAGCGACGCGTGGTGCGTGTCAGCGGCGGATGCCCAGGCGGACGATCAGGGCGCGGTAGCGCTCGATGTCGACGTTGGACAGGTAGCCGAGGAGACGACGACGCTGGCCGACCAGGAGGAGCAGGCCACGACGCGTGTGGTGGTCGTGCTTGTGCTCCTTCAGGTGCTCGGTGAGGCCCGTGATCCGCTTGGTGAGGAGCGCGATCTGCACCTCGGGGGATCCGGTGTCACCGGGGTGGGTCGCGTACTCGTCGATGATCGCCTTCTTGACGTCTGCTTCCAGAGCCATGTGATGATCCCCTCTCGTGTTCGTTGCGCGGCGCCCGTCACAGGATGTGCGAGCTCTCTTGATCCGCGGCCGTTCAGACGGCAACCGCACGAGCATACCAGAGGGAGAGGGCCGCACCCGCTGGCGCACGCGGCGCGACGGCGGCCGCGTCGGTGATCTCGGCTAGCGTGGAAATCCACTCCAGAGAGACGACGCAGCGACACGTGAGCACCCCGCCAGAGACCTCCCCCATCCCCATCCCCGACGAGCGGCAGGTGCGCGGCAGCCACTTCGTCGACCTGACGCCCCTGCGGGAGAGCCCGGCCTTCGCCCGGCTCTGGGCGGGCAACGCGATCGCGGGCATCGGCAGCCAGATGACCATCGTGGCGATCGGGCTGCACGTGTACGAGATCACCGGATCCACCGGGGCCGTGGCGCTCGTGGGCGTGCTGTCGCTCGTGCCGATGATCCTCGCGGGCCTCTACGGCGGGATGCTCGCGGACGCCTTCGACCGGCGGAAGGTCGCGCTCATCGCGTCGTGCGCCGCGTGGGGCTCGACCATCGCGCTGGCGCTGCTCGCGTGGACGCACGCGGAGACCGTGTGGTCGCTCTACGCGCTGAGCATCCTCAACGCGGTCGCGGCGACCGTGATCGGCACGAGCCGGCAGGCGATCCTCCCCCGCATCCTCCCGGCGCACCTCCTGCCCGCGGCCAGCGCGCTCGGCGGGATCAGCCTGGGCGTCATGGTCACGGTCGGCCCGGCGCTCGCGGGCGTGCTCGTGGCGACCGTCGGGTTCCAGTGGACCTACACGGTGGACGCCGTCCTCTTCCTCGCCGCGTTCACGGGCGTGCTCGCGCTGCCGCGGATCGCGCCCGAGGGCGAGGTGCAGAGGCCGGGACTCGCGTCCATCCGCTACGGGATCGGGTTCCTCCGGACCGCGCCCAACATCCGCATGTCGTTCATCGTCGACATCATCGCCATGACCTTCGGGCAGCCCCGCGTGCTCTTCCCCGCGGTGGGCGCGGTGGTCCTGGGCGGCGGGCCGGTGACCGTCGGCATCCTGACGGCGGCGGGCGCCGTCGGCAGCCTCGTGAGCAGCCTGCTGAGCGGCTCCGTCGGACGCGTGACGCGGCACGGCCGCGCGATCCGCTGGGCCATCGTCGCCTACGGCCTCTCGACCGCCGGGTTCGGGCTCGTGCTCCTCCTCGCGTCCCAGCCGGGCGTGCTGCACGGCATCGGATCGCGCATCGAGGATGCCAGCGTGCCCGGCATCGTCGCCGCCTCCGTGCTCCTCGCCTGCACGGGCGCGGCCGACAACATCTCCTCGATCTTCCGCAACACCATGCTGCAGACCGCGGTGCCCGACAACATGCGCGGGCGGCTGCAGGGCATCTTCATCGTCGTGGTGACGGGCGGGCCGCGGCTCGGCGACGCCTACATCGGCATCGTGACCGCGTTCGCGGCGCTGTGGGTGCCGTCCCTCGTGGGCGGACTGCTCATCGCGGTGGTGGTGTGGATCCTCATCCGGGCGCTGCCGTCGTTCGAGCACTACGACTCCCGGAACCCCACCCCGTGACGCGGCGGCGGCGGCGGCGGACCCCGGTGCTGGTGACGCTCGCGGCGCTCGTGCTGGTGATCGTCGCAGGGCTCGTGCAGTGGCGCGGCGACCCGGGATCCGGACCCGGTGCGGGCTCGGTGGGCGGGGCGCCGGGGTCGGGGCTCGGCGCGGAGCCGGGGGCGACCGGATCCGCGCGCCTCGCCCTCGACGGGCTCGAGGTGCGGACCGAGGACCGGGTGCCCGGCTACGACCGGGAGTCCTTCGCGTGGCGCGAGGACGTGGACCGCAACGGCTGCGACACCCGCAACGACGTGCTGCGGCGCGACCTCCGGGACGCCGAGATCCGCGACGGCACGCGCGGCTGCGTCGTGCAGGCGGGCGTGCTCGAGGACCCGTACTCGGGAGAGCGGATCCGCTTCGACCGGTCGCGGGATCCGGAGGCGGTGCAGATCGACCACGTCGTGTCGCTGTCGGACGCCTGGTCGTCGGGCGCGTGGCGGTGGGACGCGGACTACCGCGCGGCGTTCGCGAACGACCCGCTCGAGCTGGTGGCCGCGTCCGGTGCCGAGAACGCTTCGAAGTCGGACGCGACGGCGGACGCGTGGCTGCCGGAGGACCCGCGGGACGCGTGCGCGCTCGTGGCCCGGCAGGTGTCCGTCAAGGTGCGCACCGAGCTCAGCGTCACGCGGGCCGAGCGCGACGCCATGGCGCGCGTGCTCGACGGGTGCGCGGATGCGCCGCTCGTCTCCTCCGACGACGTGCGCTGGCCGGCGCCCGCGCAAGCCGGGAATTCGTTGTAACCAGACGTCATCAAAAATGACAGCACACGCGACTTGGGCCTTTGCGCTGAAGCGATCCCCGTCTTCTGAACACAAACAGTGGACTATGCCTCGGCTCGGAGGGCTTCGCCCCATGGGATCTACAGTGGCCGCAACTGCGATTCCAACAAGCCCCCATATCGGGGGTAGGCAAAGGAGCCCAACAGCCCCCTCCGGTCATCTAGCTTGGCACCAGATGGAGCCGCGCCGCGCAGCACCAGTTGGAGGATTTCGTTATGAGCGACACCGACCCTATTGCCGCACAGCCTCCGAAACAAGTTGCGATATACAAGGGCCGACACAACGTCCTGGCGGGTTCGGCGGGCTCTACACCCAACGATGCGCTTGCGATTGTTCGACGCGATGTAGCCGATGCAATGAACTCGAAGCACCTGTCATTTTTGCTCGGCTCAGGGTGCTCGTCTAGCTGGAATGGATCCAAAGAATTAGGCATTCCTACAATGGGCCCACTAGCCAAAGCCTTCCTGACTTCCGGCGCAGTATCGGAAGACAAAAAAGCTGAGCTAAAGAAAACTTTAGGGCTGGACCTGCAAGATCCAGCTTTTTCAAACAATCTAGAGCGCCTCATGGAAGTCTTATACGGATTCCGATTCACCCTGGAGCAGGTCGAGAATCACACTTTGGCAGCGGCATTGCCGCTAGTCAATGAGGTAATATCCGCTGTCAAACTTCACGTCCTGAAGGTCTGCATTACTGGGCAAACCGACGATTCAGATGGCACGGTTTTGAAAACCTACGAGCGCTTTTATCGCAGGCTTTCACAGCGCGACAAGAACTTGGCTCGACCATGGATCTTCACTACAAACTACGACCTGTTCAACGAGCTCGCCATGGATCGACTCAGCATTCCTTATATCAACGGCTTCCAAGGATCCATCGAGCGTAGATTCAATCCGTCAACATTTCGCTACACCATTGCAGAGCAAATGAACATAAGTCAGCACAGATGGAGTTCTGTGGAAAGCCTTTTGTACTTTGCCAAACTTCATGGGTCACTAAGTTGGCAATCAACACGAGACGGCCTATTTCCCGTGGTCGAATCATGGCCCCATGAGTCAGAGCTAAAGCTGGACACTCTCTTGATCTACCCGACACCAGCAAAACAAAACGCAAGTTTCGCTTCCCCGTACTCTGACATGTTTCGAGAGCTGCAGTCCCGAGTCGCGCGCGAGCAAAGCGCTCTTATAACGATCGGCTACGGGTTCGGCGATGAGCACGTTAACAACATTATTTTCCAAGCGCTTACCATTCCGACATTCCGCCTAGTAGCTTTCGTTGACCCCGACGCCAGTCCTCTTGTGCGCCAGCTACGGGAGCTTGATGACCCCCGAATTTGGATAATCGGCACAGAAGAATCAACTGCCGAATGGAAGGCGCACTACTTCGTCAACTTCGTAGACGACATTATGCCCTCGCTGGGAGAAGATCCAACAGACTCCGCAATCGAGAATCTCCTACGATCCATAATCCAGTCGAATCCAAAGGAGCAGAACTAGTGAGTAGCCGACTGGACAGTCGCCGCTCGCTCGGCACAGTAAGCTCCGTAAGTGCTGATCGATTCACAGTGCAGCTTCGACAGGGAAGTGATAGTTTTACGTTGGTCGGATTCGACGGGCAACACTACGTGGCCCGAATCGGTTCTTATGTTTTGATACCCGTTCAGACGGCTTACATCGTCGCGGAAGTAGTCGGACTTCGAGAGACAGATGGAGCTACAAATGCGCCAACCGGCTTCGATTACGCCGAATCAGCGGCAATAGGTTCATCAAAGTCGCTCGAAGTAGTGCCCGTAGGAACCTTGCCATTCAGGTTGGACTCTCCTTTTCGGTTTGGCATATCCGTTTTTCCCCCCTTGTATGCGGACGCTCTTTACACGCAGACACACGACCTTGATCGCATTCTAGATGTATCCGGCGCCACTGAGCCGGCCAGCACCGGCAGCACCCACACTCGCACGCGGGCTTTTGACGTCGGCACCTCAGTGGTCTTCGATGATTACGCAGTAAAAGTGCGAGTCAACGAGTTCTTCGGCGGACATGCCGCAATTCTCGGAAATACAGGGAGTGGCAAATCTTGTACCGTAGCGTCAATCTTACAATCAATATTTAATAAGCCCGAGCGACACTATCCAATTGGGGCAAGTTTTGTTGTATTTGACACAAACGGCGAGTACCGAGAGGCACTTAGTGAATTTCGTTCACCCATCCGGCGTACTTACGCAAAGCTTTCGGGCGCAGAGACGCAACAACTAGAAGTAATCAACGGTCAAGAATCAGCGCTGGCTTATACATTGCCTCACTGGTTCCTGTCCGCTGAGGAATGGGACCTGCTCCTACAGGCGAGCCAAAAAGCTCAGCGACCCGCTCTTCGTTCAGCCCTTGGCTTGACATCACTCTTTGCAACACCAGGACCAGGACTTGAGTCAACCAAGGACCATATTCTTGCGTCCGCTATACGAAGTATATTAGCAACAAGCGACAGTGGCACGTCGAGTGCATCACGAATCCAAGGGCTGATAAACACCTTCAACACAGAGAACATTACGCGAAGTAAGATCACTCGACTGACGGCGCTAAATTACGGCCAACTTATCAAAGCAGATGAACTTAATAATTATCTTGATGAGTATGTACTCGATGACATAGTCATTCCCGAATACTCTAATGCTCCTTTCGCATTCGAGACATTAGGCCCTGCACTGGAGCTCGCTATTCTGTATGAGGAGTCTCACGGCAACCGTCAAATTCGTGACTACTGCTCGTCCCTGCTTACACGACTTAAAAGTGTCTCTACGAGGGCAGACTATGCCTTCCTTCGCGTCGATCCCCAGACAATGGCTCCTCACGAGCGGAGTGTAATTGAGTACGTAAATCTTATACTCGGCTGGCAACCCGAAGGCGGCGGCGAAAATAAAAAGATGTCGCAAATTACCATTATAGATCTGAACGAAAGTGAAGATGAAGCCGTCGAGATTATTGCCGCTGTAACAAGTCGGTTAATCTTTGAACGATTGCGCCGGCGAGAGCCTAGGAACTCAACGCCCGTTAACGTAATCTTGGAAGAAGCTCACCGATACGTGGCCGCGCGACCGTCAGACTATGCACTCGATGCCTCTCGTATATTTGATCGCATCGCGAAAGAGGGTCGGAAATACGGGTTGTTCTTGATGCTTGCGTCTCAGCGCCCGAGTGAATTGTCCGGTACTGTACTGTCGCAATGTTCCAACTACGTCGTGCACCGCATTCAAAATCCGGAGGACTTACAGCACATCCGACGCATGGCCCCATTCGTGTCCGAAGCGGTCATGACTCGCCTGCCATCTCTGCCAAAACAGCACGCCCTTATTTTCGGTAGCGCCGTGAGCGTCCCCACTACCTTTCGCGTCCGGAATGCAAATCCGATTCCAAAAAGTGATGATGCTAAAATCAGTGCGTTGTGGTACGTAGAAAACGTTGAGGGGCCACTGTGAAGTACAGAGTTGGACCCTTGCGCCGCGCTTGTATCCATTCTGCAACCGCTTAAAGTCCACGTGTTAGTTTGAGCGTCAAACAAAGACCCAGCTTCCGCGGTCTCCAATTGATGGACAAGTCACACATCAATGTCCCTCAGCGTTTCGTCATCTTTGGTACCCATCCGATCGCCCGGGCGCTCCGAAGAGACCGCAATGCTCCGGACCACCAGAGACGCGATGCACCACGGGTCCGGATGTCATGGGGAGAGCGGTCGCACGGACGGCGCACGGAGAGGGGTCTCGGCGCCGGCACCACGACCGCCGGGTCGGCCCGTCATCGGGCCGGCCCATCTCCGCGCCCCGGCGGACGGCGGTCAGGCCAGGAGGCCGAGGACGCCCATCCACGCCGTGCCGACGACGCCCCAGATGACGATGAGCACCACGGCCATCGCGAAGCCGACGCGGAACCACTCCCGGGTCGTCACGTAGCCGGATCCGAAGACCACGCCGGACGGCCCCGACGCGTAGTGCGAGATGCCGCCGAAGAGGTTGCCGACGAAGCCCAGCACGAGCGCGGCGAACAGCGGCGGCGTGCCGGTCGCCACCGCGGCGCCGAGGAAGACCGCGTACATCGCGACGATGTGGGCCGTGTTCGACGCGAACAGGTAGTGCGAGAAGAAGTAGACGAGCGCGAGCACCGCGAAGGCCACGGGCCAGGGCAGGCCGCCGACGGATCCCGAGACGGCTCCGCCCACGAGGTCGATGACGCCCAGCGCGTCGAGCTGGTCGGCCATGCCCACGAGCACCGCGAAGAAGACGAGCGTCGACCACGCGGACGCGTTGGCCGCGAGGTGCGACCACCGGAGGACGCCCGTGACGAGCAGCACCGCGATGCCGCCGAACGCCGCGGCGGTGGCGGGGATCCCGAGGAGGGATCCGCCGCACCACAGGACGAGCAGCAGGACGAACGTGGCCGCCATGATCCGCTCGTGGCCGGACAGCGGTCCGAGCCCGCGCAGCTCCGCGCGGGCGTGCGCGGGGGCCTCGGGGGTGCGGGTCAGCGTCGGCGGGTAGACGCGCGACATCGCCCACGGAACGACCACCAGGCTGAGGAGTCCCGGCACGAGCGCGGCCAGCGCCCAGCCGCCCCAGGTGATCTCGATGCCGAGGTCGGCGGCCGCCTTCTGCGCGACCGGGTTGCCGGCCATCGCCGTGACGAACATGGCCGACGTGACGGTGTTCACCTGCACGCTCGTGAGCGCGAGGTACGAGCCGAGGCGGCGGCGCGAGGCGTCGGACTCGGGGCTCGACCCCTGCACGCGGCTGAGGGACGCGACGATCGGGTACACGACGCCGCCCGCGCGCGCGGTGTTCGACGGCGTCGCCGGCGCGAGCACCAGGTCGGTGAGCGCCATGCCGTAGGCGAGGCCGAGGCTGGATCCGCCCAGCCGCGCCACGAACGCGAGCGCGATGCGGCGGCCGAGGCCCGTCACGAGGAAGCCGTCCGCGATGAAGAACGACGCGACGATGAGCCAGATGGTGGGGTTCGCGAAGCCCTCGAGCGCCTCGCCGTCGGTGGCCATGGTGCCCGTGAGCATCGCGACCGCGAGGCCGATGAGCGCGACGGGCGCGGTGGGCAGCGGCTGGAGGATGAGCGCGAGGACCGTGCCGACGAAGATCCCGGCCATGTGCATGCCGCGCGGGTCGACCCCGGCGGGCGGCGGCACGAGGGCGATGCCGACCGCGACGGCGACGATGACGACCACCTGGACCAGGCGCGTGCGACGGGCCCGGCGGGTGGCAGCGACTGACGCGTCAGACCGTGCGGTCGGGGCCGACGCGGCGCCCTCGGGCGCGGGATCCGCCGCGTCGCCGGGGGCGGGGTCCTTCCCCCTGCCGGAGGCGGACGAGGGGCCGGGTGCTGCGGGAGGAGGGGTCATGACCGGCCCATCCTCCGCGCGTGCCGGCCCGGATGCCACTTGTCTCCATAGTGTTCACGCGCGGCGCCGCGCCGGTCGCCGACGGCGGCGGATCAGGCGGAGAAGCCCGTCGAGGTGACGATGTGCAGGCGCTGCGTGGGGCGGGTCATCGCGACGTAGAGGCCGGCCGCGCCGCGGGAGGTGTGGGCGAGGATCTCGTCCGGCTCGGCGATGACCACCACGTCGAACTCGAGGCCCTTCGCCTCCTGCGAGCCGAGCACCGCGATGGGCCGGCCGAGACCGCCGACGCCGATGCCGACCGAGGACCCGAACCGCTCGGCGAGCGCCCGGTGCAGCTCCTCGACCCGGTCGTCGCGGGCGATGACCGCGAGCGTGCCCTGGTCGCCGCCCTCGCGCTCCTCGTCGACCACGTCGACGACCTCGGAGACGACCTCGTCGGCCGCGACCTCGACGGTGTCGATGGGGTGCTCGCCCTCGCGGACGGCGCGCGAGCGGGTGACGGGGAGGCCGTGCGCGATGGCCATGCGCTCGGCGGCCTCGGCGATCCGCGCAGGGGTGCGGTAGTTGACCGTGAGCTCCTCGAGACGCCACTCGCGGCCGAGCACCGGGCCGAGCGCGTCCTGCCAGCTGGTGACGCCGACGGCGGAGCTGGCCTGCGCGACGTCGCCCACGATCGTGAAGGACCGGAGCGGGCAGCGGCGGAGGAGCACGCGCCACTGCATGGGGCTCAGCTCCTGCGCCTCGTCGACCACGATGTGGCCGTAGGTCCAGGTGCGGTCGGACGCGGCGCGCTCGGCCGTCGTGCGGCGGGCGGCCTGCTCGGCGAAGCCCTCCGCGAGGCGCTCGGCCGTGACCATGCCGCCGACGCCCATGTTCTCGATGGCCTGCTCGGCGTTCTCGATGTCGCGGAGGCGCTGCTGCTCGCGCTCGCGGGCGCTCGCGTCGGCCTGCGCGCTGAACTCGCCGAGGAGCTCCGCGGCCTCGTCGAGCAGCGGCACGTCCGCGATGGTGAACGGCGCGTCGCGGTCGCGGCGGAGGAGCGCGCGCTTCTCCGGGCTCCACCGCGGCGTGAGCGAGGCCAGCCACTGCGGCCGCGCGTAGAGGTCCTGCACGAGCTTCTCCGGCGTGAGCGGGAGCCAGGCGGTGTTGAGCGCGACCTTCACGTCGTAGGAGGTGCGGAGGTCCTCGCGGAGCATGGCCAGGTCGCTGTCGTCGAGCGCGCTGCCGTTGCGGCGCATCTGCGACGCGAGGACCTGCGCGAGGGATCCGAGCGCGGCCTTGTTGAAGACGACCCGGGCCTCGTTGTGGGGCTTCCGGCTGTCCTGCGCGCGCCGGAGCGCGCTCGCCACGAGCGACGGCTCGAGCACGATGCGCTCGCCGTTCACGTCGAGGGTCACGGGCTCGGTGGGCGCGACCTGGCGCGAGCGCACCGCGCGCTGCAGGAGGCCGGCCATCTCGGATCCGCCCTTCACGGCCGCGACCTCGGGGGCGTCCTCGGCGGTCGCCTCCACGCCGGGGAACAGCTGGCCGACGCTCGCGAGCACGACGCCCGTCTCGCCGAGGGACGGCAGCACGGCCTCGATGTACTGGAGGAAGGAGCGGCTGGGCCCGACGACGAGGACCCCCGAGGACGCGAGGCGGTCGCGGTGCGAGTACAGGAGGTACGCCGCGCGGTGCAGCGCGACGGCGGTCTTGCCGGTGCCGGGCCCGCCCTGCACGACGAGCACGCCGCGGAGGTCGGAGCGGATGATGCGGTCCTGCTCGGCCTGGATGGTCGCGACGATGTCGTTCATCCGCCCGGTGCGGCCCGCGGAGAGCGCGGCGAGCAGCGCGCCCTCGCCCTGGAGGCTCGTGCGGCCCTCGTCGAGGAGCGCGGGGTCGAAGATCTCGTCCTCGACGTGCACGACCTCGCGACCGCGCGTCGTGAGGTGCCGACGGGCCCGGGCGCCGAGCGGGGTGGCGGCGGTGGCCTGGTAGAAGGCGCTCGCCTGCGGCACGCGCCAGTCGAGGAGGAGCGGCTGGAGGTCGTCGTCGCGGAGGCCGATGCGGCCGATGTACCTGTACACGGGCTCTGCGCGGGAGACGGGATCGCCGTCGGCGGACTCCCCCGCGGGCGCGGCACCCCGCGGCTCGTCCTCCGGGAGGTGGCCGTCCTCGAACTCGAGGCGGCCGAAGACCAGGCGCTCGTCGACCTCGCGGAGCGCCTGCAGGCGGTCCTCGTAGATGCGGGCGAACGCGTCGCGCTCCGACCGGTTCTGGTGCGTGCCGCCGGTGGGGCTGTCGCGCACCGCCGTCAGCTGATCGCGGGTCTCCGCCCGCACCGCGTCGAGTCGTCCGTAGAGGCGCGTGACGTACTCGCGCTCGCGCTCCAGCTCCGTACCGGTCACCTGCACACCCCTTGGAATTCCGGCGTCAATCCTATCGAGCCGAGGTGACGCCCCCGAACCGCGGGCGGGGCGGCGGGCGGCGCCGTCGGGGGTGCCCCGCCGGGGTCAGCGGGACAGGGAGACCCGTGGCTGCGGGCCCGTGGACGCGGCCGGCGGGCGACGGCGGAGCGCGCGGCGGCGGGCGTTCTCGGAGCGAGCCGTGAGGATCAGGACGAGCACGACGCCGAGCAGCGCGCCCAGCCCGTTGTGCACGAGGTCGCGGACGTCGGAGACGCGCGTAGGCAGGAGCAGCTGCGCGGTCTCGATGAGGGCCGAGAGGCCGACGCCGAGCGCGACGGCGAGCCACCACCGGGATCGCCCGAGGAGGAGCACCAGGAACATGCCGACGGGCAGGAACATCGCGACGTTCGCGGCCCCCTCGACGGCCGCGTACGTGATCCACGACGGGCCGCCGTGCCGGTGGAGGGCCTGCAGCGCGCGGGACAGGAAGCCGTCGAGGCGGCGGTCGTACGGCTCCGGCGACAGCGTGATCCAGGCGACCAGGCCGAGGTACAGGGCCGTGGCGGATCCGAGGACGGGGTGGCGGAGGAGCATCCGTCCATCATCCGGCCTCATCGCGGGCGTCGGATCCGTCGGAGGTGCCGGTGCCGTGACGCCCTGTCCCGATGATCCCGTCCTCGCGGATGACCCCGTGCCGGCAGGTCCCCGCAG
Source organism: Clavibacter sp. B3I6 (assembly GCF_030816895.1). Lineage (NCBI taxonomy): Bacteria > Bacillati > Actinomycetota > Actinomycetes > Micrococcales > Microbacteriaceae > Clavibacter > Clavibacter sp. B3I6. Next base: position 3,149,161 of record NZ_JAUSYL010000001.1, on the reverse strand, counting down.
CGGCGGGTCGACCGGCGGACCACCTGGGAGGTGCGCGTCAGAGCGCGATGATGGCGTGCACGTCGCGGCCCGCGAGCCGCGCGCGGCCGCCGAGGCCCTCGAGCTCGAGCACCACGCCGATGCCCGCGACCTCGTAGCCGGCGCGCTCCAGGAGCCGGGCCGCGGCCTCGAGGGTGCCGCCGGTCGCGAGCACGTCGTCGAGGAGCAGCACGCGGGATCCGACGGGCAGCTGGCCGGGGTGGAGCTCGATGGCCGCGTCGCCGTACTCGAGGTCGTAGGACTCGCGCAGCACCTCGCCGGGGAGCTTGCCGGCCTTCCGGACCGCCAGGGTGCCGACGCCGGACGCGTACGCGGCGGCCGCCGCGAGGAGGAACCCGCGCGCCTCGACGCCCGCGACCGCGTCGACGGGTCCCCCGGCGGCCACGAGGTCGTCGACCACGGCGCGGAGCGCGGGGCCGTCGGCGAGGACGGGCGTCAGGTCGCGGAAGAGGATCCCGGGCTGCGGGAAGTCCGGGACGGTGAGCAGCAGGGAGCGGACGAGGTCGGAGACGGGGGTGTCGGGCACCCGACAACGGTAGTCGGTGGCCCGGCGAGGGCCGTCCGTCAGGCGGGTGTGGTGGGCTGGGCGCTCCCCGCCCGCCGCACCCGCCCCGAGGAGCACCCGATGGACCCCGTCGAGATCCTGCGCGACGTCGTGGCGCGCGCGACCGCCGTCCAGGCGCCGCTCGAGGCGGGGCCCGCGCTCGCCGCCGTGGCGCTCGCCGCGGCTCTCGTGCTCGTGCCGGCCGCGTGGCGGCTCGCGCGTCACGCCGTCACGATCGTGCACGAGGGCGGCCACGGGCTCGCGGCGACGCTGAGCGGTCGGCGGCTCGCGGGGATCCGGCTGCACTCCGACACGTCGGGCCTCACCGTCAGCGTCGGCCGGCCGCGCGGCCCCGGCATGGTGGTGACGCTGCTCGCGGGCTACCCGGCGCCGGCGCTGGCGGGGCTCGGGGCGGCCTGGCTCGCGGGATCCGGCCGGTCGGCCGCGGTGCTGTGGCTCTGGCTGCTGCTGCTGGCGCTCGTGGTGGTCCAGGTGCGCAACTGGTTCGGTCTCTGGTCGTGCCTCGTGGCCGGCGTCGTCGTCGGCGTGGTGGCCGGGGTCGCGCCCGTGGTCGTGCAGGGCGTCGCGGCGCACGCGCTCGCGCTCTTCCTGCTCCTCGGCGCGCTGCGGGCGACGCTGGAGCTGCAGCGCTCGCGGTCCCGCCGGGGCGGGGGCGCGTCCGACGCCGATCAGCTCGGGCGGCTCACGCACCTGCCCGGGATCCTCTGGGTCGGCGTGCTCGTGCTCGTCGCGGCCGCGTGCCTGGTCGGCGGGGCGCTGCTGCTCGGGATCCCGACGCTCCTCGGCGCCTGACCCACGGCGCGTCCCCCACGTGACGCGGCCGCCGCGCCCCTCGGGACGCGACGGCCGCGGGCGACGGGCGCGCGCCGCTACATCTCCTCGTGCGTGTCCGGGTCGCCGTCCCAGAGGCGCGACTGCGGGCCGGAGCCGACCGCGCGCACCTCCTCCTCGCTCAGCTCGAAGCCGAAGACGTCGAGGTTCCGGCGCTGGCGCTCGGGATTCGTCGAGCGCGGGATGGGGAGCGCGCCGGACTGGATGTGCCAGCGCAGGACGGTCTGGGCCGGCGTCACGCCGTGCGCCTCCGCAGCCGCGACCACGTGCGGGTCCTGCATCAGCTGCTCTCGCGTGCCGAACGGCGACCAGCTCTCCGTGACGATCCCCCGCCGGGCGTGCTCGGCGCGGAGCTCGACCTGCGTGAACGACGGGTGCAGCTCGACCTGGTTGACGACGGGCAGCACGCCCGTCTCGTCCTCGAGGCGCTGCAGGTGGGCGGGCGTGAAGTTCGAGACGCCGATGGAGCGGACGAGGCCGCGCTCCTTCAGCTCGATGAACGCGCGCCAGCTGTCGACGTACCTCCCGACGCTCGGGTTCGGCCAGTGGATGAGGTAGAGGTCCACGACGTCGACGCCGAGCGAGGCGCGCGACTCCTCGAACGAGGCGAGCGTCTCGTCGTAGCCGTGGTGACGGCCGGGCAGCTTGGTGGTGAGGAAGAGCTCCTCGCGGGGGACGCCGGAGCGGCGCATGCCCTCGCCCACCGCGGCCTCGTTGCCGTAGTTGAGGGCCGTGTCGAGCAGGCGGTAGCCGGCGCCGATCGCGCCGGACACGAGCTCGGCGCCCGCGTCGTCGTCCAGCCCGTACGTGCCGAGGCCGATGGCGGGGATGCGGTTCCCGTCGGACAGTTCCAGGGTGGGGATCGTGGTCATCCCCTCACGGTACGCCGGGGCGTCAGGCGCGGTCGGCGGGGGCGGGACCGGCGTCGACGCCGGCGTCCGTGCTCGCGTCCCGCTCCGCGTCCGCGTCCCGCTCGGAGTCGGCGCGCGCGTCCGCCACGTGGTCGCGCCCGAACACCGTGGTGAGGGCCCACGCGATCATGCCGCACACGGTGAGGATGTCGGCCACGTTGAAGACCGCGAACCACTCGACGGCGATGAAGTCGACGACGTGGCCGGAGAGCGGCCCGTCCTCCGCGCGCGTCACGCGGTCGAAGAGGTTGCCGAGCGCGCCCGCGAGCACGGCGGAGAGCAGGAGCACCTGGAGAAGCGACGCGCGGTGGCGGATCTGCCAGCCGACCCAGATCGCGAGGCCGAGCGCGAGCGCCATGATCCCGACGGTGAGGAGCGGCCCGACCTCGGCGCCCATGCCGAAGGAGACGCCCGGGTTGTAGACGAGCGCGAAGCGGACGGTCGGCACGAGCGGGATGGTCGTGCCGTCCCCGAGCGCGTCCACGGCCCAGCTCTTGCTGAGCTGGTCGAGGACGAAGCCGACCACCAGCACGACGACCGCGAGCGCCACGACGACGGGGCGGGAGGTGCGCGGACGGCGTGCGGCGGGGGGTGCGGTGGTCACGCGACGAGCCTAGGCGGTGGGCGCCGGGCGGTCGCCCGGGCCGTCGACCACGGGCGCGGCGGCGGCGCGGTCGCGGATCCGCGTGGCGGCCTCGCGCGGGAACGTGCTGCGGACCAGGTGGCGGGTGCCGTCGGCCGACTCGATGCGGATCGCCGGTCCGGCGTCGAGCAGGAGCGCGGCGCCGCCGCCCGGGAGCGCGCGGACCCCGATCCCCCCGACGGTCCGCGGACGGAGGTGGTCGACGACCGCGCAGTCCGCGATGGCCGAGTACGGGATCCGGATGCGCCGGAACGGGACGAGCGCCACCTCGACCTCGTCGGCGTCGAGCGTGATGCGGATCCGGAGCCCGTCGACCACGAAGGCCGCGACGATCAGCAGCACCCCCGCGATGACCCCGGGCGACGCGGCACCGCCCATGGCGGAGATGCCCAGCACCGCGAGACCCAGCGCCGCCATCACCACCGCGACGAGGCGGACGGCGCGCGGGGCGGGCGTGGTCTGGCGGAAGCGCGCGTCGGGTGAGGGCGTGGTCACGCCCTCACCCTAGGTGCGCCGGGTGGACGACGGGTCAGGCGTGCTGCTCGTCGTGCTCGCCCTCGGCGATCTCCTCGATCAGCTTCGCGTTGAACGCGGGCAGGTCGCCGGGGTTGCGGCTCGTGACGAACCCGCTGTCGACCACGACCTCCTCGTCGACCCACTCGGCTCCGGCGTTGCGGAGGTCGGTGGCGAGGGTCGGGAACGAGGTCATGCGGCGGCCGTCGACCACGCCGGCCTCGATGAGGAGCCACGGCGCGTGGCAGATGGCCGCGACGGGCTTGCCCGCCGTGAAGAAGGCCTTCGCGAAGGCGACCGCGTCGGCGTCCACGCGGATGTCGTCGGCGTTCACGACGCCGCCCGGCAGCACGAGGGCGTCGTAGTCGACCGCGTCGGCGTCCTTCACCTGGACGTCCACGTCGAACGTGTCGGCCTTGTCGATGTGGTCGAGGCCCTGCACGGTGTCCGCCTTCGGGGACACGAGCACGGGCGTGCCGCCAGCCTCCTGGACGGCCTTCCACGGCTCCGTCAGCTCGACCTGCTCGAAGCCGTCCGTCAGCAGGAAGGCCACCGTGCGGCCCTGGATGCTCTCTCCGGTCATGTGCGTTCCTCCTCGTGAGAGTGGTGCCGCCCGGTCGGACGGCGCCTCCGACGCTACGCGCGTGCGCCGCCGCCGACCGCGGTGCGGAAGACGTGGACCGGGCGGCCGGAGACGGCGGTGTCGATCGCGAACACGCCGCCCGACAGCGGGTGCTCCTCGAGCTGCTCCTCGGTCATGTTCTCGCGCGCGGTGCCGATGACGAGGGTGCGGAGGTCCGGGCCGGCGAAGGCGACGGACGTGACGTTCGGGGCCGGCACCTCGATCTCCAGGTCCTTCGAGCCGTCCGGCGCCCAGCGGACGACCTTGCCGGCGCCGTAGATCCCGTTCCATGCGTACCCGTCCGCGTCGAGGGTGAGGCCGTCGCTCATCTCGCCGTGGATCCAGGGCTCCAGCTCGCCCAGCTCGCCGTCCTCCGAGTAGGGCGCGCGGAAGACCGTGGTGGTCGCGGTGTCGGTGAGGACCATCGTGCGGCCGCCGTCCGTCCACTCGAAGCCGTTGGTCGTGCCGAACCCGCCGACGAGCGTGCGCAGGGTCCCGGCTCCGTCCACCGCGTACACGGCCGCGTCGGGGTCGCCCTCGGTCAGGTCCATCGAGCCGACGACGAAGCGGCCCGCGGGATCGCACTTGCCCTCGTTGAGGCGCATGCCGTCGTGCGTGTGCGCGACCCGCGCCAGCTCCCGCGTGATCCGTCCGGCGGCGTCGACGAGCACGATCCGGTCGCCGAGGGCGGCCACGAAGCCGCCGTCGTCGGCCGGCTGGAAGGACGCGAGGGGCGGCGGCAGCTCGAGCACGGTGTCGTCGGATCCGTCGGCGGCGCCGGTCCACGGGCTCCGGTGCAGGGTGCCCGCGGTGATGTCGTTCCACATCACGTCGCCGGCGGGATCCCACCAGAGGCTCTCGACGAGGATCGCGCGGGCGTCGCGCAGGACGCGGATGTCCGAGGTGAGGACGCTCATGCATCCAGCCAAGCACCGGAGCCGCCGCCCGTCCGGAGAGCGAAGGCGCGACCTCCGTCCCTGGGCGCGGACTGTGAGCGAACTCACCGTCCGTGCGACGCGCATGAGGCGGGCGTACCGTCGGAGGCAGGCCGGACGTCGCGCGAACGCGCGCCCGGCCCACGCGGGCCCATCCCACCGGATGCCGCACCGCACGGATCGGGAGACCCCGACCCCACGAGAACGAAGAACCGAGGAGTCGCACATGACCACGACCGTCGAACGCCCCACCAGCACCTCCGACAAGGCCACGCAGCCCGAGGGCTCCAAGCCCACCAAGCGCCAGAACGCGGAGCGCGGCTTCAAGGCGTCGCAGCAGCTGCACGAGAACATGCAGAAGGTGCTCGTCGACCTGATCGAGCTCCACATCCAGGGCAAGCAGGCCCACTGGAACGTCGTCGGCAAGAACTTCCGCGACCTCCACCTGCAGCTCGACGAGATCATCGAGTCGGCGCGCGAGTTCAGCGACGACCTGGCCGAGCGCATGCGCGCCCTGCACGCGACGCCCGACGGCCGCAGCGACACCGTCGCCGAGAACACGACGCTCCCCGAGTACCCGCAGGGCGAGGTCGACACGGCCGAGACCGTGGATCTCGTGACCCAGCGCCTCGAGGCCGCCGTGCACACCATGCGCGAGGTCCACGACGACGTCGACGAGGAGGACCCGACCACCGCGGACCTCCTCCACGGCTTCATCACCGCGCTCGAGCAGTACGCGTGGATGGTCTCCGCGGAGAACCGCCGCGTCGGCTCCGCCGCCGAGTAGCGGCACCGCACCACCACCGAGGGCCGCACCACCAGGTGCGGCCCTCGTCGTGTCCGCGGGCACGACGACGCTCACGCCTCTACCGCCCCTCGCGGGCACAGGAAGGAGACCGGGATGGATCTCGGGATCACAGGGAAGACCGCGCTCGTCACGGGCGCCGACTCGGGCATCGGGTGGGAGACGGCCCGCGTCCTCCTCGCGGAGGGCGCGACCGTCGTCATCAGCGACAAGGAGCAGGGGCTGCTCGACGACGCGGCCGCACGGCTCGACGCGCCGGAGGGACGACTGCACGCGTTCGCGGCCGACGTCACGAGCGTCTCCTCGCTCGACGCGCTGCACCGGCGCGTGCAGGAGGCCGTCGGCGACATCGACATCCTCGTGCAGTCGTCCGGGATCACCGGCGCGCAGGGCCTCTTCCACGAGATCGACGACGCGGGCTGGACGGACACCCTCGAGGTCGACCTCCTCGGACCGGTGCGGCTCGTCAAGGCGTTCCTGCCGTCGCTCCGGACGGGCGGCTGGGGCCGGATCGTGTTCCTCGCCTCCGAGGACGCCGTGCAGCCGTACGACGACGAGCTCCCCTACTGCGCCGCGAAGGCCGGGGTGCTCGCGCTGTCGAAGGGCCTGTCGCGCAGCTACGCGAAGGAGGGGCTGCTCGTGAACGCGGTGTCGCCCGCCTTCATCCACACGCCGATGACGGACGCGATGATGGACAAGCGCGCCGGGCAGCTCGGCACCTCGAAGGAGGAGGCGATCGACTCGTTCCTCGACGAGGAGCGCCCCTACATGGAGCTGAAGCGCCGCGGCGAGCCGACCGAGGTCGCGAACGTCGTCGCGTTCCTCTGCTCCGACCTCGCGTCGTTCGTGAACGGATCCAACTACCGCGTCGACTCCGGATCGGTGGCGACGATCTGATGGCGAGCTTGAAGAAGGGCGACCACGTCACCTGGAACACGCCCCAGGGCGAGACGCACGGCAAGGTCCTCGAGGAGCGGACGAAGGACTTCCAGCACGACGGGCAGCACTTCCGCGCGTCGCAGGACGAGCCCGCGTACATCGTGGAGAGCGACAAGTCGGGGAAGACCGCGGCGCACAAGGGCTCCGCGCTGACGAAGAAGAAGTAGCGCGCGCCTCCCCCGCGGGTACCGGCGACCGGTACCCGCGGGGGGCGACCCGCGCGATGCCCGGCACCTAGGCTGTGGCCGATGGACACCGGGACCACCGCCGCCGCGCGCGCGACGCGCGCCCGGCCGTCCCGCCGCCGCGGGCTCGAGGTCCTAGGGGACGCGCTCCTCGGCCTGGTCATCGCGGGCCTCGCCCTGACGCCGCCCGTCGACGTGCAGGAGGCGGGCGCCCTCGTCGCGCTGCTGGCGCTGGTCGCCGTGATCGCGCGCTCGGCCCTCCCCGGCGCGGCCCTGGTGCTGGCCTGGGCGATGGCCCTGACGCAGTGGGCGGTGGGCGAGCGGCCCGGCTTCGCGGACCTGGCCCTCCTCCTCGTGCTGTACTCCACGGCGCGGCGGGGATCGCGCCCCACCGCCGCGCTCGGTGCCGCGTCCGCGCTCCTCGGCGGCGCCGCGGCCACGGCCTACCTCCTGCAGACCGGCGCCCGGTTCTCCGTGCTCACGCAGGCGAGCGGCCCGAGCGGCGTGATCTTCGCGGCCGCGCCCGTCCTCATCCTCCTCGTCGCGTGGCTGTCCGGGCTCGTCGTCCGTGTGACCCGCTCGCGCACCGCCGAGTCGCAGCTGCGGGTCCAGGCCGAGGACACGGCCGTGAAGGCCGTCGACCTCGCGCAGGCCGAGACGCTGCGGGCCAGCATGGCGCGCGACGTGCACGACATCGTGGGCCACTCGCTCGCGGTGATCATCGCGCAGGCCGACTCCGTGCAGTTCCTCGACGACGAGGAGCGGATCCGCGGGGTCTCCGCCACCATCGCCGACACCGCAAGGCGCTCGCTCGCCGAGGTGCGCGAGGTGCTGAGCGGCACGAGCCCGGCCGAGGCCGACGACGGGCCCGAGGACCTCGACGCGGTCGTCGCGCAGGTGCGGGCCGCGGGCGTCGACCTCGGGCACGAGGTGCGCGGCACGCGACGCGCGGTCGACCCCGCGCGCCAGGTCGTGATCCGCCGCGTCGCGCAGGAGATGACCACCAACGCCATGCGCCACGGCGCGCCCGGCGGCCGGATCCGCTTCTGGGAGACCTGGCGCGCGGCCGACGTCGTGCTCGAGGTCGAGAACCCGGTCGCCGCCCACGACGACGCCGCCGCCGGGACCGGGCACCTCGACGCCGCACCGCCGCGCGTCGGCACCGGCGTCGAGGGGATGCGCACCCGGCTCGCCGCGGTCGGCGGCGACCTCGAGGCCGAGGCCGTCGACGACCTGTTCACCGCCCGCGCGCGCATCCCGCTCCCGGGAGCGCGCCCCCTCACCGTGCCGGGAGGCCGCCCGTGATCCGCATCGTGCTCGTCGACGACCAGGAGCTGTTCCGCGGCGGCGTGCGCGTCGCGCTCGACGCCCAGCCCGACCTCGAGGTGGTCGGCGAGGCCGGCGACGGGCGCGAGGGGCTCGCCGTGATCGACGCGACGCGGCCCGACGTCGTGCTGCTCGACATGCGCATGCCCGTGATGGACGGGCTCGAGACCGTGCGGGCCCTGTTCGACGGGAGCCGCGCGGATCCGCCGCGCGTCGTCGTGCTGACGACGTTCGCGCTCGACCGGGCGTCCGCGACGGCGATCCGCGGCGGCGCGAGCGGATTCCTCCTCAAGGACGCGACGCCCGCGTTCCTGGCCGCGGCGATCCGGGCCGTGCACGCGGGCAGCGCCGTCCTCGCGCCCGACGAGCTCACGCAGCTGTTCACCTCCGATGCGAGCCTCGCGCCCGCTCCCCCGGCGCCGCCCGCGTTCCGGTCGCTGAGCGCCCGCGAGAAGGACGTCTTCGGGCACGTCGCGCGCGGCCTCTCGAACGCGGAGGTCGCGTCGCTCGAGTTCGTGAGCGAGTCGACCGTGAAGACGCACGTGAGCAGCATCCTCGCGAAGCTCGCCCTCCGGGACCGCGTGCAGCTCGTCGTGTACGCGCACGACCACCGGCTCGTGGAGCGCTCCGGCGCCTAGGACGGGCGTCAGCCGCCGAGCGCGCCGCCGCAGCGGTGCAGCTCGGTCGCCAGCGCGTCGATCTCGGCGCGCGCGGCAGTCGCGGGGGTGGCCGGATCCACGTCCTCTGCCCAGATGGTGAAGGCGACCCCGGTGCCGTCGGACGCGTCCACGATGCCGGTGAGGCCGTGCATCCGCTCGAGCGTCCCCGTCTTGCCGCGGATGCGACCGGCCGCCCGGCCCGACTCGCCCGCGAAGCGGCCCTCCTCCGCGAGCGTGCCCGTGCGTCCGGCGACCGCGAGCCCGGCGTCGACGACCTCGAGGTCGCCGGCGTGCTCGGCCACGCGGACCATGAGCCGGGTGAGGAGCTCCGCGGGCACGCGGTTCGCGTCGGAGAGGCCCGAGCCGTCGACCAGCCGGATCCCCTCCACCGGCAGGTCGAGCGCCGCGAGCGCCGCGGGCGTGCCGCGCTGGATGTCGGCCGCCGCGCTACCGGCGCCCGTCTCGATGGCGACGAGGCGCGCGAGGGTCTCCGCGAGCGTGTCGTCGGAGTGGGTGAGCATGTGGCCGACCAGCTCGCGGACCGGCGCGGACTCGACGGCGCCGAGCACGGCGGATCCGGGGGCGGCGGTGACGAGCGGCCCGTCGGTCGCGACGTCGTCGCCCAGCAGGGGCGCGAAGGCCTCGGCGGCGCGCGCGACCGCCGCCTCGCCGCGGCGCGAGTACGCGACGGCGGGGTCGTCGCGGTCGCCGTCGACCATGAGCGCCGTGATGTTCGACATGGACCCGCCGCGCCGGGCCGCGATCGGCCACTCGGGCAGCCAGGCCGGACCCGTGAACAGGCTGCTGTCCACCTGGAGGCGGCGGATCGGGACGTCGGCGAGGTCGGGATCGAGGCGCCGGGCCTCGCGCACCTGGCGCGCGAGGTCGTCGAGGTGCGGGGCGTCGGGGTAGACGCCGTCGGTGCCGGTCGGGAGGCGGCTGAGCGTCGGGTCGCCGCCGCCGACGAGGATGACCGTGTCGGCGCGCGCGCCCTGCACGACCCGGGTCGCGATCCGCCGGTCGGGCCCGAGCGCCTCGACCGCGGCCGCGGCGGTGAGGACCTTCATGGTGCTGGCCGTGGCCGCGGGCTCGTCGGCGCGCACGTCGAGCACGGCCTCGTCCGCCGCGCCGTCGACCTCGGCCGCGGAGAGGTGCAGCGTGCCCGTGGACCAGTCGGCCGTGAGCGCGTCGACGGTGCAGGACGCGGGATCCGCGGACGCGCCGCCGACGGGCGACGGGAGGATCCCCGTGGCGAGCCCGGCGCCGACCACGGCGGTCGCCACGACGGCCGCCAGCAGTGCGGATCGCCGCCGGCGGATCGCCGCTCCGGAGCGCGCCGCGGGGCGACGGGCGGGCGCAGGACGGGAGGGGGCCATGTCCTCAGGCTAGGAAATGCGCGGTGCCGGCACCTCGGCCGCGGGTGCCGACGCGCTCCTCCGGGGGGACGAAGGGAGCCGGACGGGAGGCACCTGACCGGCGGATCTGCACGACCGGCGGACGCGGGTCAGCGGAGCAGGCCGCCGGTGCGGCCCGACTCGGCCCAGGCCAGCGCGCGCGTGACCGTCCGCTCGCTCACGTCGAGCACGCGCGCGATCTCGGCGGTGTCGCGGCCCTTCGAGCGCTCCTCGACGGCGATCTGCAGCTTCCGCCGGGTGATGCCCTTGGGCAGCGACGGAAGCGCGGGCGCGGCGGGCGCCGCGGACGCGGCGGCCGCCTCCCGGGCGCTCGGCTCCGCGGATCGGCGGCGGCGGCGTTCCGCCTCGGTCGTCGACTCGACCGTGGCGAGCGCGAGCGTGACGGCGAAGAGCCCGCGGCCGGCTTCGGTGCCGGCCTCCAGGCCGTCGCGGATGGCGCGGAACGCGACGCCGCGCGCCTCCAGGTCGTTGAGGATCCGCACCACGTCGGTCGTCCCGGGACCCAGCCGGTCGAGGCTCACGACGAGGAGCTCGTCGTTCTCGCGGAGGTAGTCGAGCGCGTCCTGGAGGCCGGGGCGCGCGGCCTTCGGTCCCCCGGCGACGTCGACGAAGATCCGCTCGCAGCCCGCGGCGTCGAGCGCGTCGACCTGGTCCTGGTAGGACTCCTCCGCGCGCGCGACGCGGGCGTACCCGACGAGCGTGGTCATGCGCCCTCCCTCCCTGCGTGCGCCCCCGCGTCACGCGACGACGGGCGGGCGCCGTCCCGGCACCCGCCCGTCCGCTGCATGGCGGCGGATCAGCTCGCGTCGTCGGACTGCGGCGACGCCGTGTCCTTCTTCTCCTGCAGGCGCTCGATCTGCTCGCTCGCCTCCGCCTTGTTGAGGTCGGCGGGGATCTCCTCGCCGGCCTGGGTGGCGAGGGAGTCGAGGTAGCTGCGCTGCGCGCCTGTCATCGGCTCGTCGCCCGTGACCCACGTGCTCGGGTCCTTCTCGGCGCTCTGGGGCGGCGTGGGCGTGGAGGATCCGAGCATCTCCCTGTCGTCGCCGCCGGTGGTGTCCTGGTTCGCATCGCTCATGGTGGTGCCTTCCTCGTGGTGTCCCTTGACGCTACTCGCGACCGCCGACAGCGGCGGGGGTGCCGGGGCGGGCCGGACGCTGCCCGGCTAGCGCGTCCGGGTCAGCGTCGTCCGCCGCGGAGCAGCGCGTCGCGGTGGTCGGTGACGGCCTGCAGCAGGCGGCGCTCGTCGTCGAGGTGCCCGGCCTCGGAGCGGCCGGACGCGGCGGGCCGCTCGGACAGCATCCGCTGCCGCGCGAAGGCCAGGCGCGTGGCGTCGCGCGTGAACAGGACCATCGCCCGGCCCGCGTCGCCGCCGCGCGTGCGCGCCCAGAGCCGCGCGCGGCGCCGGCCCTGCCACGTGCTCAGCATCTCGACCTCGGCGGGCGTGAACCAGCCGACGGCCGCGTACTCGCGGAGGCGGCGGCGCGTGAGGTGGATCTCGTACCGGCGCAGCAGGATCACGACCGTGACGAGGAACGCGAAGATCGGCACCTGCAGCAGCACGTAGAAGCTGAGGAAGTCGCCCGTGATGGTCACGCCGGTGTTCCAGAGCGCGTGCAGCACGATCGCGCCGACGAGACCGATGGCGCCGAAGCCCAGGGCCGAACCCGGACCGCGCCGCGCGCCGTACCCGATGGCGATGCCGGTGATCATCGTGAAGGTCACGTGCGCGAACGGCGAGAAGAGGCCGCGGAGCACGAACGTCGTGACGAGCGCGCCCTCCGTGCCCGAGACGAGCGGGCCGCCGAAGTAGACGATGTTCTCCGTGAAGGCGAAGCCGGCCGCGATGGTCGCGCCGTAGACGACGCCGTCGACGGGCCCGTCGAAGTGGCGGCGGGCCACCCAGAAGACGAGGAGCAGGCCGATGGCTTTCGCCGACTCCTCCACCACGGGCGCCTGGACGGCGAGCTGCAGGAACTCGGTGTACCGGGTGGGCACGCCCACGGCCAGGCGCGCGTACTGCACGACGAGGTCGAAGAGGAGGGCGATGGCCACGGACGCGGCCGCGCCCCAGAGGAGGGCGAACAGGAGCGCGAGCCGCGGCTCGGGCTCCCAGCGGTCGACCCAGCGGATCGCGAGGAGCACGAAGCCGAGCGGGATGAGGGCGAGTACGGCGCAGATCGCGACCGCCTGGATCCCGAGGCTGAGCACGAGGTACGCGGCGACGACGAGGCCGACGAGCAGCAGGACGGCGACGCCCGCGACGCCGAGCACGGCCGACGCGGTGATGCGCGACGGCGGGTGCGGCGTCGGCAGCTCCATGGCCGGCGGCGGCGACGCCGGCGAGGGACGGTGGACGGTCACGGGGACGGACGGGTCGGTCACGACGGCCCTCTCTTCGGCGGATCGGCGTCGCCAGCCTACTGGCGGGATCGGCGGCCGTCCGGGGTCGCGTCGCGCGCGGACACGCAGATGGGGCGGCGGTCCGTCAGGCCGCCTTGCCGGGGTTGAGGATCCCCTGCGGGTCGAACACGCGGCGGATCCCCGCGGCCAGCCCCATCACGTCGTCGCCCAGCTCGTCGGCCAGCCAGCGCCGCTTGAGCAGGCCCACGCCGTGCTCGCCCGTGAGCGTGCCGCCGAGGTCGACGGCCGCGCGGAAGAGGAGGTCGGCCGCGTGCCAGACCGCGTCGGGGATGCCGGTCGCGTCGCCGTCCGGCGTGGTCGGGTCCTCCGGGATGCAGAAGTTCGGGTGGAGGTTGCCGTCGCCCGCGTGCGCGACGGTCGGGATGGCGAGGCCCGTCTCCCGCTCGATCTCCCGGATCCGCGTGAGCATCTCGGCGAGGCGCGAGCGCGGCACGGCGACGTCCTCGATGAGCACGCGCCCCCGGGCGGCGAGCGCCGGATGGAACGCGCGGCGGACCGCGAGGAGGCGCTCCCCCTCGTCGGCGTCGTCGGTGACCTCGGCCGTGCCGCCGCCCGCGACGACGACAGCCACCACGCGCGCGGCCTCCGCGGCGGCGTCCGGCCCGTCGGAGCGGATCAGGAGGTGCGCGGATCCGCGGGAGGAGTGGTCGGTCCCGAGGTGCGCGTCGATGGCGGCGAGCGCGCCCGCGTCGAGCAGCTCCATGGCGGCGGGCCGGATGCGCGCGGCCGTGATCGCGGACGCCGCCGCGGCGGCCGCGGTGGAGTCGGGGAAGGACGCGGCCACGGTCGACGGGGTCGCGGTCGGCAGCGGGCGGAGGCGCACGGTCGCGCGGACGATGACCCCGAGCGTGCCCTCCGAGCCGATCATCAGCGCGGTCAGGTCGTAGCCCGTGACGCCCTTCACGGTGCGGTGGCCCGTGTCGACCACGCGGCCGTCGGCGAGCACGACCGTGAGCGCGAGGACGGCCTCGCGGGTAACGCCGTACTTGGCGCAGAGGAGGCCGCCCGCGTTGGTGGCGATGTTGCCGCCGATGGTGGAGATGGCCTTGCTCGCGGGATCCGGCGAGTACCAGAGCCCGAGGGGCGCGAGCGCCGCGTTGAGGTCGTCGTTGAGGACGCCGGGCTCGACGACCGCGAGCTCGTCGTCCTCGCTGACCTCGAGGATCCGGTCCATGCCGCGGACCGACAGCACGATCTCGCCCGCGGTCGCCGTCGCGCCGCCCGCGAGGCCCGTGCCCGCGCCGCGCGTGACCACGGGGGTGCCGGTCGCGCTCGCGATGCGCAGGGTCGCGACGACGTGCGCCACCTCGGTCGCGCGCACGACGGCGATCGGGTCCGCGGGGCTGCGGTAGCCGGACCGGTCGGAGCGCGCGTCCTCGAGGGAGGCGGGGTCGGTGGCGACCACGTCGCCGAGGGCCGCCACGAGCTCCGCGCGGACGGCGTCGGCGGAGGCGGGCGTCGGGGAGGTGCGGACCACGTCGTCGTCGATCATGCGGTCCACCCTAGGTCGCGCGCCCGCGGGGGTCGGGGGCGTCGGGCAGGCTGGGCGCATGGACTCCCCCGGCGCCGCCGCGCACGTCGCCGCGCCCGCCGGCGCGCACGTCGCCCGCACCGTGCTCGACGTGCCCGCGCCCTTCGACGGCGGCGGCGTGATCCGCTTCCTCTCCTGGCACGCGGTGACGGGGGCCGAGGAGGGCGACGCCACGTCCTTCACGCAGTCGGCGCGGCTCGCGCACGGCGCGGGGACGGTGACCGTGCGGCTCCTCGACGCCGAGGTCGGGGAGGAGCCGGGCGCGTCGACCCGCCTCGAGGTGACCACCCGCGTGGAGCACGCGGACGACGCCGCCGAGCTCCTCGCCGGCACCCGCCGCCTCCTCGGGCTCGACGTCGACGCCGCGCGCATCGACGCCGACCTCGCCCGCGACCCCGCGCTCGCGGCGGCCGTGCGCGCGACGCCCGGCCTCCGCATCCCCGGCACGCTGGATCCGCGCTCCACCCTCTTCCGCACGGTCGTCGGGCAGCAGATCTCGGTGGCCTCCGCGCGCGCCACGCACGGCCGCATGACGGCGGACCTCGGCGAGGACCTGCCCGCGTCCGTGGCGCACGGATCCGTGACGCGCCTCATGCCCTCGGCCGCACGGATCGCGCAGGACGGCGCCGAGCTGCTCCGCGGTCCCGCCCGGCGGACGGCGACGCTGATCCGGCTGGCCGAGGCCCTCGCGACCGGAGAGCTGGTGGTCGAGCACGGCATGCCGCGCGCGGAGCTGCGGGCGGCGCTCGTCGCCTTCCACGGCGTCGGGCCCTGGACGGCCGACTACGTCGCGATGCGCGCCCTCGGATCCCCCGACGTGCTGCTCTCCGGCGACCTCATCGTCCGCCGCGGAGCCGCCGCCCTCGGGCTCCCCGACGAGGCCCGCGCGCTCGATGCGCGCGCGGCCGCCTGGTCGCCGTGGCGCTCCTACGCGACCCTGCACCTCTGGCGCGTCATGACCGACGGGATGCCGGCCGCCGGCTGAGGCCCGCATCGCCCGCGGAGGCAGCACGTGCTCCCGTCGCATCAGCAGGCCTGCACTATCCTCGTCGGCACGACCTGGGGGACGCATGACACGACGAAGCGAACCGTACGTACCTGCACCGGAGCAGCGCGACGCCCACCTCGCCGAGTCACGGAGATGCGCCGAAGCGGAGACAGGGAGTCTCGCCAAGGCCCTGCGCTGGAGGCTCCATCACGAGGAGCCCTATGCGTCTCCGCAGGAGTTCATCGCGGCCCTCCCCGATCCCGTCACGCGGGTCTTCCTCATCACCGGGTGGCAGTCGAAGACGGCAGAGGACTTCTGCGGTGCGCTGGAGGACCGTCAGAAGCGCGTGGTGACGAGACGCGCCGTCGAACTGGGAACCGAGCGGACGCCGCAGGACCTGGCGCGGGCCATCGCCGCCGTCCCCGACCGTCCCGGGCATGTCGTCGCCCTCGTCCGCGGAGGAGCAGGCGACGGAGGCCTCTGGGCCTTCGACCACCCCGATGTGGTGCGTGCGATCCTCGCCTGTCGCAGCACCGTCATCACGTCCATCGGACACCGGGCGGACGTCACCGTCGCGGACCTCGTCGCGGACGCGTCGCGGCCCGTGCCCGGTGACCTCGGCAGGGAGGTGAGCGCGGTCCTCAGCCTGCAGCGCTCCGGCGGCGTGGGGACTCCCGTCACCGACACCAGCACGGCGGGACGGGCTGTCCCCCTCGAGGGAGCAGAGGAGGCGTCGCCGCCTGCGACGAAGCGAACGGTCGCCGCGGCCCCGCGGCCGCGTACGACCCCATCACTGCGACGTGGTCCCGCGCCCCATCCCGGCAACCTCTCCCCGATGGCGCCGGACTCCCTCGTCCCGTCTGGCCCTCGGACCACGCGCGCTCCCCGCGGGTTGGGCACGGCGTCGCTCATCCTCGGGGTCCTGTCGATCGTGACCCTCGGGGGTCTCGGCATCGGGCCGCTCGTCGGCGTGATCCTCGGCCTCAGCGACGTCCGGCGCCGCCCTCGCGGCGTGGCCATGGCGGGGATCGCGCTGAACGGGCTCGCGCTCTGCGGCCTGGCGGCGTTCATCCTCCTCCTGGTCGTCCTCGGTCTCGGCCGAACGGATCCCGGTGGCTCCCCTTCCTTCTGAGCTGCTCGCGCGGGCGCACCAGTGGTCCGCAGCGACCGGTCGCCGACTTCGACCGCGTGCGGAAGCCTAGGCGCTCTTCTTCTCTGCGGTCCGCTTCCCCGCGGCCGTCGACCGCGTCGTCGTCGTCGTCTTCGTGGTCGTCGTCGCCTTCTTCGTCGCCGCGGCCTTCGCGGTCGACGCCTTCTTCGTCGCCGTCTTCTTCGTCGCCGTCTTCTTCGCCGCCGCCGTCGTGGTCGCTGCCTCCGCCGACGCGTCGTCCGCGTCCTCCGCGTCCTCCGACGCCGCCGCCTTCCCCTCCCCCGCGGGCTTCCGCGCGGGCGCCTTCCGCTTCGCGCCTCCCCCGCCCCTGCTCCGCTCGATGCTGCGCTTCAGCGCGTCCATGAGGTCGAGCACCTCGCCGCCGGTGTCCTCGTCGTCGTCGGACTCCCCGAAGGTCGCGTCCGTGTCGAGCGAGTCGCCCTGCGCGAGCTTCGCGTCGATGAGGGTCTTCAGCTGCTCCTGGTACTCGTCGCTGAACTTCGACGGGTCGAAGTCCTCCGCGAACCCCTCGACGAGCTGCGCCGACATCTTCAGCTCCCGCGGCGACACCTTCGGGGCGGCGTCGAGCGACGGGAAGTCGGCCTCGCGCACCTCGTCGTCCCAGAGGAGCGTCTGCAGCATGAGCACGTCGCCGCGGACCCGCAGCGCCGCGAGCCGGGTGCGCTGGCGGAGGGTCACGTGCACGATCGCCGTACGGTCCGTCTCCTGCAGCGTCCGGCGGAGGAGCGCGTACGACTTGGGGCTCGAGGAGTCCGGCTCGAGGAAGTAGCTGCGGTCGAGCATCACGGGGTCGATCTGGTCGCTCGGCACGAACTCGACCACGTCGATCTCGCGGCTCTTCTCCTCGGGGAGGGAGGAGAGGTCCTCCTCCGTGATCACGACCGTGCGGTCGCCGTCGTCGAACGCCTTGTCGATGTGCGCGTAGTCGACGATCTTCCCGCAGATCTCGCAGCGGCGCTGGTAGCGGATCCGGCCGCCGTCGGCGTCGTGGACCTGGTGCAGCGGCACGTCGTGGTCCTGCGTCGCGCTGTAGACCTTCACGGGCACGTTGACGAGGCCGAAGGTGACGGCGCCCTTCCAGATGGCTCTCATGGGTCAAGTGAACACCGGCCCGGGCCATGCTGGACCGATGGCGGGCGCGAAGCAGCAGGTGGAGGTCGAGGGGCGGCGGATCACGCTGTCGAACCTCGACAAGGTGCTCTACCCGGAGACGGGCACCACCAAGGGCGACGTCATCGCGTACTACGCAGGCGTAGCGCCGCACATGATCCCGCACCTGCGCGACCGGCCCGTCACGCGCAAGCGCTGGGTCGACGGCGTCGGCACCGACGAGCACCCGGGGAAGATGTTCTTCCAGAAGGACCTCGACGCGCACACGCCGGAGTGGGTGCTGCGCCGCGCCATCCAGCACCGCGACCACGCCAACGACTACCCCCTGGCGAACGACGTCGCGACCCTCACCTGGCTCGGGCAGATCGCCGCGCTCGAGCTGCACGTGCCCCAGTGGCGCTTCGGCCGCACGGGCGACGTCCGCCGACCCGACCGGCTCGTGCTCGACCTCGACCCGGGCCCGGGCGCCGGCCTCCCCGAGTGCGTGGAGGTCGCGAAGGCGGCCCGCGCGATCCTCCGCGACATGGGCCTCGAGCCCTACCCGGTGACGAGCGGATCCAAGGGCATCCACCTCTACGCCGCCCTCGACGGCAGCCACGACGCCGCGGCGATCTCCGAGGTCGCGCACGAGCTCGCCCGCGCGCTCGAGGCCGACCACCCGGACCTCGTGGTGAGCGACATGAAGAAGGCGCTCCGGCAGGGCAAGGTGCTCGTCGACTGGAGCCAGAACAACCCGAACAAGACCACGGTGGCGCCGTACTCGCTGCGCGGGCGCTCGCGGCCGACCGTCGCGGTGCCGCGCACCTGGCGCGAGCTCGCGTCGCCCGCCCTGCGCCACCTGGAGATGCACGAGGTCCTCGACCGCATGCGGACGCGGGAGGATCCGCTCGCCCCCGTCGAGGAGGGCAACCGGGAGAGCCTGGAGCCCACGCCCGAGCGCCTGGCCTCCTTCGCGCGGAAGGAGGGCACGGGCGACGCGCCCGATCCCGGATCCGACCGCCTCGCGACCTACCGCGCCAAGCGCGACGCCGCCAAGACGAGCGAGCCGGTCCCCGCGGAGCCGCCCGCGCCGTCCGAGGGCCGGTCCTTCGTGATCCAGGAGCACCACGCCCGCGCGCTGCACTGGGACTTCCGGCTGGAGCACGACGGCGTGCTCGTGAGCTGGGCCCTCCCCAAGGGCGTGCCCACCGAGCACGGCACGAACCACCTCGCGGTGCAGACCGAGGACCACCCCGTCGAGTACGGCTCCTTCGAGGGCACCATCCCCGCGGGCGAGTACGGCGGCGGCGAGGTCGCCATCTGGGACGCGGGCACCTACGAGCTGGAGAAGTGGCGCGACGGGAAGGAGGTCATCGCGACGCTGCACGGGCGCGGCGCGGGCACCGGGATCGACGGGCCGCGCCGCTACGCGCTCATCCACACGGGCGGGCACGGCAAGGCCGACGCGAACTGGCTGATCCACCTGATGGAGCCCGCCGACGCGCCCGCGACGGCGCACGCACGGCCCGCGCGCGCCGCGAAGCTCGAGAAGGCGGGCGGACGCACGCGCGTCGGCGCCCGGCGGCGAGGCGGCGCGGCGTCCGCCCCCGCGCCCATGCTCGCGACCGCCGCGACCGCCGCCGGCCTCGACCCCGACGAGGAGTGGGCCGTCGAGATGAAGTGGGACGGCTACCGCGCGATCGCCGTCGTCGCGGACGGCCGCGCGACCATCACGAGCCGCAACGGCGTCGACCTCACGGCCGCCTTCCCCGAGCTCGCCGAGCTGCCGGACCAGCTCGACGTGGACGCGGCCGTGCTCGACGGCGAGATCGTCGTGCTGGGCGCCGACGGCCGGCCCGACTTCGGGCTCCTGCAGACGCGCCTCGGCCTCACCGCGGAGAAGGACGTCGCCCGGGCCCGGAAGGCCGCGCCCGTGCACCTCATGCTCTTCGACGCGCTCGCCATCGGCGACCGCGTCCTCGTCGACGCGCCGTACCGGGAGCGCCGCGCCGCCCTCCTCGACGCCGTGCGCGCGCCGGACCGCGGCCGCATCCAGGTCCCGCCCGCGTTCGACGGCGACCTCGACGACGCCCTCGCCACCAGCCGCGAGCTCGGCCTCGAGGGCGTCGTCGCCAAGCGCGTGGACGCGCCCTACGAGTCCGGGCGGCGGTCGAGCGCGTGGGTGAAGGTCAAGCACCACCGGGCGCAGGAGGTGGTCGTGGGCGGCTGGCGCCCCGGATCCGGCAGCCGCTCCTCCGGCGTCGGCTCGCTGCTCGTCGGCGTGCCCGGACCGGACGGCCTCGCGTACGCGGGCCGCGTCGGCACGGGCTTCACGGAGCGCGACCTGGCCGACGCCCTCCGACGCTTCCGGCCGCTCGAGCGGAAGACGACCCCCTTCGCCGACGTGCCGGCCGCCGACGCCCGCGACGCGCACTGGATCACCCCGCGCCTCGTCGGCGAGGTCGAGTTCGCCGAGTGGACCGCGACCGGCCGCCTCCGCCAGGCCTCGTGGCGGGGCTGGCGGCACGACAAGTCCCCCGACGAGGTCGTGCGCGAGGACTGATCCGCCGCGGTCGCGCGTGCGCGTGCACGCGGGATGCACGCGGGATGCACGCCCCATGCACGTTATGACCGCAACCGCGGCCCACCGCGCCCGCCCGATACGGTGGTGGCATGAAGTTCGCGCACCTGCTCGCCGACGACGGCGTGACCCCCCGACTGGCCGCCATCGTCTCCGAGGGCCAGGCGCTCTTCCTCGACGAGGTGCTCGACGAGTCCCCTCGCGACCTGCAGGACCTCATCGAGCGCGGCGACGACGAGATGGCCCGCGTCCGCGCCACCGTCGAGCGCGCCGTCGCCAGCCGCACCAGCACCACCCCGGTGGACGGCCTCACGCACGCCTCCGCGATCCTCCGCCCGCCGGCCGTCTACGCCGTGGGCCTCAACTACTCCGCGCACGCCGAGGAGCTCAACATCACGAGCGCCTCCGCCCCCACCGTCTTCGCGCTCTGGCCCAACTCGCTCTCGGGCCACGAGGGCACCACCAGCTGGCCGCGCTCGCTCAGCGAGGAGGTCGACTACGAGGTCGAGCTCGGCGTCGTCATCGGCCGGGCCGCGCGCGACGTGTCGGAGGCGGACGCCCTCGACCACGTCTTCGGCTACACGGTCGTCAACGACATCACGGCCCGCAACCTGCAGTTCTCGGAGCAGCAGTGGAGCCGCTGCAAGAGCTTCGACGGCTTCTCCCCCACGGGTCCCGTCGTCGTCACGCGCGACGAGGTGCCGGATCCGCAGGACCTCCGCATCACCACGGTCCTCGACGGCGAGACGGTGCAGGACGGACGCACGAGCGGCATGGTCCGCACGGTCGCGCGCCTCGTCTCCTACCTCTCCACCTCCTCCACGCTGCAGCCGGGCACGCTCATCTCCACGGGCACCACGAGCGGCGCCGGCTACTCGCGCGACCCGCAGATCTTCCTGAAGGACGGCAGCACGGTCACCGTCTCGGTCGAGGGCATCGGCTCGCTCACCACGCACACGCGCATCCTCTGACCCGGGTCGGGCGGTCGACGCCCGCGCGTAGGCTCGACCGCATGACCGACCAGCCGCAGGACCCGATCCACGACCACTCCATCCCGGAGGACGCCGACCTCAACGCGCCCGACGCGGCGGATCCCGACGCGGACGAGGTGCACGACGCCACGGGCCCCCAGGGCGGGCGGGACGCGTAGCCCCTCCCGGTCGATCCCCGACCGGCGCGTCTAGGCTGGACGGATGATCAACCGTCTCCTCCTCCTCGCCGGGCTCGGCACCGGCTACGTCCTCGGCGCACGTGCCGGCCGGAAGCGCTACGAGGGCATCGCCCGCGCGTCGCGCACCGTCTGGTCGAGCGCACCCGTGCAGCGGGGCGTCCGCGAGGCGCAGGCCGTCCTCGACGAGAAGGGGCCGGTCGTCGTCGAGCGCACGGTCGAGACGGCGCGCGAGGTCGCGGACTTCGTCGGGCACGCCGTCCAGGGCGCCGCCGTCGCCGTCGGCCGCACCGCGCACACCGTGGGCGAGCGCATCGGCACCACCACGCAGGACGTCGCCGGTCGCGTCGGCAGCACGACCCAGGACATCGCGGGCCGGGTCGGCAGCACCACCCAGGACATCGCGGGACGGGTCGGCGACACCGCCAAGGACCTCGGCACCCGCACGGCGGACCAGACCAAGCACGTCGTCGACCGCGTCGGCCAGCAGGCCACCGAGGTCGGCCACCGCGTCGCCGAGACGGCCGAGGACGTCCGCGGCCGCGTCGTCGAGACCGCCGAGGAGGCGCGCACGCGCGTCCAGGCGACGGCCGAGGACCTGCGCGAGCGCGGCGAGGAGGCCGGCCGCCGCGCCGTCTTCACGGCCGCCGAGGCGCGCGACGAGGCGCTCGCGTCCTTCGACGACGAGGACGAGACCGGCCCCGTCCCGATCCCCGAGGACGGCGCCGCGCGCGCCGGCGAGGCCGACGCCTCCGCGGACGGCACCGAGGACGACGCGGACGAGGACCTCGACACCCTCGGCCCCGACGACCTGGGCGAGCCGGCCGACGCCGACGAGGAGCCCGCCGCCGAGACGGATCCGACCGTGCCCGCCGCGCCCGCGCCCACTCCCACGGCCGCCTCCGGGACGCCCGCGCCGAAGCGGAAGGCGGCCCCGGAGCCGACCGCCGCCGGCGCCCCGCACGTCCCCACCCCGGCCGACATCGCCGGATCCGTGCACCGCGAGGAGCCCGCGCACGACGCCTCCGCGGACGACGCGTCCGGCACCACGCCGGCCCGCACCGCCGCGGACCCGGACGCCTAGCGCCGGATCCGCCGGATACGACAGCGCGCCGCAGCCCTCGGGCCGCGGCGCGCTGTCGTCGTCGAGGCGCCTGTCAGCTGAGGGCGCCGCCCTGCTCGGCCGCGTGGGCGGCGAGCATCTCCGGCGTGATCACGGACATGGCCGCGGTCACGGGCTCGAGGCCCGATAGCCGGTCGGGCGCGAGGATCTTCTCCACCTGCGACCGCGTCATGAGGCCCGCCTCGACCACGAGGTCCGGGATCGACGCGCTCGTCATGAGCGCCGTCTTCGCGAGGCTGGAGGAGGCGGCGTAGCCGATGTACGGCGTGAGCGCCGTGACGACGCCGACCGACGACTCCACCTGCGCCGCCAGCCGCTCCGTGTTCGCGGTGATCCCGTCGATGCAGTTCACCCGCAGCGTCCACGCGGCGTTCCGCAGCCAGCTGAGCGACTGCAGCAGTGAGTGCGCGATGACCGGCTCGAACGCGTTGAGCTGCAGCTGCCCGCCCTCGGCCGCCATCGTCACCGTCACGTCCGCGCCCGCGATGGAGAACGCAACTTGGTTGACGACCTCGGGGATCACCGGGTTGACCTTGCCGGGCATGATGCTCGACCCCGCCTGCCGGGGCGGCAGGTTGATCTCGCCGAGCCCCGCCTGCGGACCCGACGACAGCAGCCGGAGGTCGTTGCAGATCTTCGAGAGCTTGATCGCGCTCCGCTTGAGCGTCGAGGAGAGGGTCATGAACACGCCCGCGTCGCTCGTCGCCTCGATGAGGTCGCTCGCGGTCACGAGCGTGTAGCCCGTGATGGCGCTGAGGTGCCCGCGCACGGCGGCCGCGTAGTTCGGATCCGCCGTGATGCCCGTGCCGATCGCCGTCGCGCCCAGGTTGATCTCCGACAGCAGCGGCACGAGCTCGCCGAGGCGCGCGTGGTCCTCGCCGAGCGTGGTGGCGAAGCCGTGGAACTCCTGGCCGAGCGTCATGGGCACGGCGTCCTGCAGCTGCGTGCGGCCGACCTTCAGCACCTGCGAGAACTGCGCGCTCTTGGTGAGGAACGACATCCGCAGCAGCTCCAGCTCGTCGAGCGTCTGCCGCAGCGAGTGGATGAGCGCCACCTTGAGCGCGGTCGGGTACGTGTCGTTGGTGGACTGGCTGCGGTTCACGTCGTCCAGCGGGTGCATGTGCCGGTAGTCGCCGAGCGCGTGGCCGGCCCGCTCGAGGGCGCGGTTCGCGATGACCTCGTTGGTGTTCATGTTGGTGCTCGTGCCGGCGCCGCCCTGGATCACGCCGACCACGAACTGGTCGTGCAGCTCCCCCGCGATGATCTCCGAGCAGACCTCGTCGATCTGCCGCGCCTTCCGCGCGTCGAGCACGCCGATCTGCACGTTGGCGCGGGCCGCCGCCTGCTTCACCTGCGCGAGCGCGACCACGAAGTCCGGGTAGACGCTCAACGGCCGGAGGCTGATCGGGAAGTTCTCGAGCGCGCGCGCCGTGTGGATCCCCCAGTAGGCGTCGGCCGGGACATCGAGGCTCCCCAGGCTGTCGGTCTCGGTCCGGACGGGGTGGCCGTCGGGGGTGGGGATGCGGTCGTCGTTCGGGCTCACAGGGGTCATGGTGGAGGCTCCATCGTCTCGTCGCTCGTGGCAGGAGGATCCCTCGACACTACTAGCGGCCCTCCGGCCGCCCGGGGGCTCCCGGGCCCGCGGATAGGCTCGTCGGATGCGCCGCTTCCTCGGGATCGACCTCGCCTGGGCGGAGGGCACGGCGGCCCGTCCGGCCCGGGAGACGGGGCTCGCCTGCATCGACGAGGAGGGCCGCGTGCTCGACCTCCGGGTGGCGCGCGGCATCGACGCCGTGGTCGCCTGGACGGAGGAGTGGGGCGGTCCCGGCGCGGTCGCCGCCGTCGACGGCCCGCTGGTCGTCGCGAACGCCACCGGCAGCCGCCTCGCCGAGAAGGAGGTCGCGTCGCGCTACGGCCGGCTCGGCATCTCCGCCTACCCGTCGAACGCCGGCCGCCCCGCCCAGGGCGCCGTCGCGCTCCGCACGCGGCTCGAGGCGGCGGGCTGGGACTACGACGACGGCTCCGCCACCGACCGCGCCGACGACGCCCGCACGATGATCGAGTGCTACCCGTACACGACGCTCGTCGGCGCCCCGGAGCTCGGCTTCGACGCCATGAAGCCGCGGTACAAGCGCCTCGCCCCGCTGCTCGCGACCGCCGACCGCCGCCCCCACCGCGCCGCCGAGTTCCGGATCGTCCTCGACCGGGTCGCGGGGCTCGCGCACGCGGATCCGCCGCTCGACGTGGCGACGCACCCGCGCGCGGCCGCCCTCGTCGCCGACGGACCCGCGATCGTGGAGCGGCAGCACAAGCACCTCGAGGACCTGCTCGACGGCCTCATCTGCGCGTGGACGGCGGCGTACTGGGCCCGCCACGGCACCGCGCGCTCGCAGGTGCTGGGGGCGACCGATCCCGTGGTCGACGGGCTCGGACGGCGCGGCACGATCATCGCGCCGGCGCGCCCGCACCAGCGCGCCCCGCACGATCCGCTGCACGCGCCCGCGGGCTGAGCCGGCGGCGGGAGCGGCCCGGAGGAGGGCGGTCGGCTGCCGCGGCCGTCCGCTCGGGATCAGGGCCGGCGGCCCCCGAAGCGCAGGCGGAGGACGAGCAGCAGGTTCGTCACGAGCGTGTCGCTCGGGATCTTCGACTCGCCCTCGGCGCGGTCCATGAACACGATCGCGACCTCGGTGGGGCGCTTCGCGTACCGGAGCGCCCGCTGCTTCATCTCGATCTGGAAGCCGTAGCCGGTGGTCGTGATGGTCGACGGCGTGATCCGGCGCAGCAGCCCCGTCTCGTACAGGTTGAAGCCGCCCGTGTAGTCGGTGATGCGGGACCCGAGGAACAGCCGCGTGTAGAGGTTGCCGCCCACGCTGAGGAAGCGGCGCTTGAGGTCCCAGTCGGGCGTCGCGCCGCCGCGGATGTAGCGGGAGGCGACCACGAGGTCCGCGCCGCCGCGCACCCGGCGCAGCATCTCGGTGATGTAGGCGGGGTCGTGCGAGAGGTCGGCGTCCATCTGCAGGATGTGCGTGGGCGGCTCGTCGGCCTCGAGGAGCCGCTCGAAGGCCCAGATGTACGCGGCGCCGAGGCCGGCCTTCTCCGCGCGGGTCTCGACGCGCACGTCGAACGTGTCGGTCGCGACGTCGGCCGCGAGCGACCGGGCGAGGTCGGCGGTGCCGTCGGGCGAGGAGTCGTCGACGATCATCGCGGTGATGCGGACGTCGGGGTTCTCGGCGGACATGGCGGCGAGGCGGGGCAGCAGCTCCCCGACGTTGCGCGCCTCCTCGTAGGTGGGGATCACGATCGTGAGACTGCTCAAGCTGGTGGTTCCGTCTCCGAATCGGGGATGACCCGATCAGGGCCCCGTCGATTCTAGCCAGCGACCGTCGATCCGGCCGCGCGGGCACCGCCGTGCCCGTTACGCGCTTGTTACACTGCCAGTGGCTCGGCGCCCTGACGCCGTGCGCGCGCCGACCGGACGGCCTCCGCGCCGGATGCCGGGAGGATCAGCATGACGAAGCTCCTCGGCGACCGCCGCGTCCGCTTCCTCCTCGCCGGGCTCCTCAACACGGGCCTCGACTTCGTGCTGCTCAACCTGCTGATCCTGGGCGCCGCCATGCCGGTGATCGGCGCGAACCTCGTCTCGGTGACCGTGGGCATCACCATCTCCTACTTCCTGAACCACTTCTTCGTGTTCCGGCAGGGCGGGCCCGTGACCGTGGGCCGCTTCCTCCGGTTCTTCGCGGTGACGGGCTTCAGCTCGCTGCTCCTGCAGAGCGGCGTGATCTGGCTCTTCGAGCGCGGATTCGACACGACGTTCGGCCGCTCGCTCATCACGTTCGGCTCGAGCGCCGAGCAGGAGTTCGTCGAGATCAACATCGCGAAGGCCACCGCGGTGCTCATCGGCCTCGTCTGGAACTTCACGCTCTACCGCCTCGTGGTGTTCCGGGCGCCCGAGGCCCCGGCGTCCGGCGAGCGTGCCGTCCCCGGCACCTCGGACGTGCGCGCGACCGCCTCCGCCGACTGACGGCCTCGACCACGGGCCACGGGCCATCGCCGCCGCTACAGGAGCTTCCCGATCTCCGTCACGAGCTGCTGCACGCCGAGCACCACGAACAGCAGCGCGGAGATGCCCATCACCGTGTTGCTGAGCGGGCGGTTCCGCCACGCGCGCGGCGTGCGGTCGGTGTTGAGGAGCACGAGCAGGGTGATGGCGAGGAACGGCATGAACAGGGCGCCGAGCACGCCGTAGGCGATGATCAGGCCGATCGGCTGGTCGAGGAACAGCAGGCCGATGGGCGGGATCGTCAGCCAGACGATGAACCCCTTGTAGTAGCTGCCGCCGAGGCGACGGCGCGGGTCCTCGACGTCGAGGCCGCGGACCGTGCCGAGGAAGTCGGCGAACATGAGCGAGACGCCGTTCCACACGCCGAGGATCGACGAGAACGACGTGGCGAAGAAGCCGAGCAGGAAGAACCACGTCATGAATGCGCCGTAGCGCTCCCCCAGCACGTCGGCGAGCTGCACCAGGCCGCCCTCGCCGTCGGCCAGCGCGATGTCGGCCGAGTAGAGCAGCTCGGCTCCCACGACGAGCATGGAGAGCACGAAGACGCCGCTCATGACGTAGGCGACGGAGTTGTCGATGCGCATCACCTTCATCCACCCGGGCGCCACCCAGCCCTTCTCGCGCAGCCAGTAGCCGTACGCCGCGAGCGTGATCGTGCCGCCCACGCCGCCCGCGATGCTGAGCGCGACCACCAGGCCGCCCTCCGGGATCGTGGGCACGAGGCCGGTGAGGAGCGCGGGGACGTTCGGGACGGTGACGACCGCCGCGCCCACGACGGTCACGAACATCAGGCCGACGAAGACCGCGATGATCCTCTCGAACGCCGAGTAGCGGCCGAACCAGACCACCACGGCGCCCGCGACGCCGCAGCCGATCGCGAACACCTTGAGGTCGACGCCGGGGAAGAGCGCGGCGAGCGGGAGCGCGGAGGAGCTCATGGCGGCGGCGCCGTAGACGAGTCCCCAGATGAGGATGTACGGGCCGAAGTACCAGGTCGTCCAGCGGCCGACGCTGCGCCAGCCCTCGAAGATCGTGCGGCCCGTCGCGAGCGAGTACCGGCCGGCGCCCTCCACGAGGAAGATCTTGATGACCACGCCGAGCACGGCCGCCCAGAGCAGGGCGTAGCCGAAGCGGGATCCGGCGACGAGGGTCGCGACGAGGTCGCCCGCCCCGATGCCGGTGGCCGCGACGACGAGGCCCGGCCCGACGATGCGCCAGCGCTTCGCGGACTCCTGGGGCTCGCGGACGTCGCCGCGCGTGTCGAGGTCGGTCATGTGCGGGCTCCCGTGCGTCGTCGGAGGGGGTCCCGACCCACCTTACGCAGGGCTGGGCGCGTCGCGCCGACCCGGGCGGACCGACGCGCGCGCGTCAGACGCCGAGCAGCTGCTCGATGGGCCCGCGCGCGAAGAACACGAGGAAGCCCGCGGAGACGACCCAGAGCAGCGGCGAGACCTCGCGCACGCGGCCCGAGAACGAGCGCACCAGCACCCACGACAGGAAGCCGACGCCGATGCCGTTCGCGATCGAGTACGTGAGCGGCATCACGAGCACGGTGAGGAACACCGGGAGCGCGACCGAGAAGTCGGTCCAGACGATGTCCTTGATCTGCGACGCCATGAGCGTGCCGACGATGACGAGCGCGGCGGCCGCGACCTCGAGCGGCACGACCTGCGTGAGCGGCGTGAAGAACATCGCCAGGAGGAAGAGCACGCCCGTGACCATCGACGCGAGGCCCGTGCGCGCGCCCTCGCCGATGCCGGAGGCCGACTCGATGAACACCGTGTTCGACGAGCTCGAGGTGGCCCCGCCCGCGACCGCGCCGAAGCCCTCGACGACCAGGGCGCCCTTGAGGCGGGGGAAGTCGCCGCGCTCGTCGGAGAGGTCCGCGGCCTTCGCGAGGCCCGTCATGGTGCCCATCGCGTCGAAGAAGTTCGTGAAGACCAGCGTGAAGACGAGCATGAGCGCGGAGATGACGCCGATGCGGCCGAAAGCGCCGAGGTCGAAGGCGCCGACGAGCCCGAGGTCCGGGAGGGACACGGGCGCGGCGGGCAGCACGGGCGCGTTGAGGTTCCAGCCGGTGGCGCCCGAGGTGTTCGACGGGCCGATGCGGAAGACCTGCTCCACGACGATGGCGATGAGCGTGGTCGCGACGATGCCGATGAGGAGCGCGCCGGGGACGCGGCGGGCCATGAGGACGCCCATGACCACGAGGCCGAGGATGAAGACGACGGTCGGCAGCGAGGCGATGGAGCCGTCGATCCCGAGCGCGAGCGGCGAGGCCGGCACGCCCGTGCCGCGCACGAACCCGGAGTCGACGAAGCCGATGAACGCGATGAAGAGCCCGATGCCGACCGTGATGGCTGTCTTCAGCTCCCGCGGGACGGCCCGGAAGATCAGTGTGCGGAGTCCCGTGGTGGCGAGCAGGACGATCACGAGGCCGTTGATGACGACGAGGCCCATCGCCTCGGGCCAGGTGACCTCGCCGACCACGCTCACCGCGAGGAACGAGTTGATGCCGAGGCCAGCCGCGAACGCGAACGGCAGGCGCGCGACGAGGCCGAAGAGGATGGTCATGACGCCCGCGGTGAGGGCCGTCGCCGCGCCCACCTGCGTGGCCTGCAGCCAGTTGCCCTCGACGTCGAGCGTGGCCGCGTCGGCGCTGAAGCCGCCGAGGATCAGCGGGTTGAGCACGACGATGTACGCCATCGTCACGAACGTGAGGACGCCGCCGCGGATCTCGCGGGCGTACGTGGAGCCCCGCGCCGTGATCTCGAAGAACCGGTCGAGCGCGCCGCGCGCTCCGGGGGTCGCGGGGGCGGGGGACGACGTGCGCGCTTCGGTCATGGCTTCTTCCGCGAGGGGTCGGGTCGGACGACAGGAGGAGGGAGGAGCCGACGACGGCGTCGGGATGGGTCGAGCCTAGGGGCGGGCGCGCGGCCCGGCGACCCCGGTCCCGCGCGGCCCGGTCAGGAGTGCAGCGCGGGGACGATGAGGTAGACGCCGTACAGCACGGCGAGGCCGCTGAGGGCGAAGCAGACGTAGCCGCCGACGGTCGCGGCCTGCGGGCGGATGCCCGTGACGGACACCTTGTCGCCCTCGTCGTCGTACTCGGTGCCGACGGCGAGCAGCCGCACGCCGATGGAGAAGAGGGTGACCACCGCGACGGCGCCCACGAGGGCCGCCACGGCGACGATGAGGAACGCGCTCCAGTCGATCATGCGGCCTCCCTGGCCTTCCTCGCGGCCTTGGTGGCCTTGCGTCCGCGGACCGCGAACCCGGCGGCGTCGACCTCGACGATGGCGTTGCGGGCGTGCACGGCGTTCCGGCGCGAGCGCCAGAAGATCCACACGATGACCGCGACGCCGACCACCGCGTCGATCACGAAGCCGACCGTGCCCGTGCTGGCGACGAGCGCCGCGACGGCGCCCACGATCGCCGCGGACGGCAGCGTCAGGAGCCAGCCGAGCGCGATCTTGCCCACGGTGTTCCAGCGGACGGACGCGCCCCGGCGGCCGAGGCCCGAGCCGATGACGGAGCCCGACGCGACCTGCGTGGTGGAGAGCGCGAAGCCGAGGTGGCTCGACGCCAGGATGGTGGCCGCGGTCGACGCCTCGGCGCTGAAGCCCTGCGCGGGCTTGACCTCGGTGAGACCGGATCCCATCGTGCGGATGATGCGCCAGCCGCCCATGTAGGTGCCGAGCGCGATGGCCACGGCGCAGACGGCGATGACCCAGAACTCGGGGCCTGAGCCCGCCGCCTGGAAGCCGCCCGCGATGAGCGTGAGGGTGATGATGCCCATGGTCTTCTGCGCGTCGTTGGTGCCGTGCGCGAGCGCGACGAGCGAGGAGGTGAAGATCTGGCCGTAGCGGAATCCGCCGCGCTCGTTCGGGCCGCTCGAGCGGCGCGTGATCGAGTAGGCGAGCTTCGTGGTCGTGTACGCGATGACGCCCGCGATCACGGGGGCGAGCAGCGCCGGCAGGATCACCTTCGACATGACGACGCCGAAGTCGACCGAGCCGAGGCCCGCGCCCACGACGGCCGCGCCGATGAGGCCGCCGAACAGCGCGTGGCTGGAGCTCGAGGGGAGGCCGCGGAGCCAGGTCACCAGGTTCCAGACGATGGCGCCCATGAGCCCCGCGAAGATCATGGTGGGCGTGATCTGCACGCCGCCGTCGCCCTCGCGGATGATGCCGCCGGAGACGGTCTTCGCCACCTCGGTGCTGAGGAACGCGCCGACGAGGTTGAGGACCGCGGCGATGGCGACGGCCACTCGCGGCTTCAGCGCACCCGTCGCGATGGGGGTCGCCATCGCGTTCGCCGTGTCGTGGAAGCCGTTGGTGAAGTCGAAGAACAGAGCCAGGACGATGACCAGGACGACGATGAGGGTGAGATCCACTACCGGATCCCTCGAGCGGATATCACAGTCGTCGATCCTAACGGCCTACTCGTGAACAGGCGGAACCGGGCGACGGGCGGGTGGCGGGCCGGTGAACAGCGCGTGCCGCCGACCCGGTCAGATGTGCGGGACGAAGTCGCGCCAGGCGACCCGGCGGTCGGCGTGCGGGTCGTGCTCGACGCGGTCGACCACGTCGAAGACCAGGGTGGCGCGGCGCCGGGGGCCGCGGTCGCGGATGCCGCCCGGGCGCACGCGCGCGGGGCGGGGGCCGGATCCGGGGCGCGACGGACCGCGCTCCCCCGCTGCGCCCGTGCCCGCCGTGCGGTCGTCGGCCTCCTCGAGGTCGCGCAGCGCGTCCTCGTCGTCGCCCACGTACGCCGGCCAGGACTCGTCGACCGAGCCGTCCTGCGCGAACCGGAGCCAGGCGATGCGCATCCGCTCGCCGGCGGCGACGAACGCGCGACGGCCGCCGAGCAGGGTCATGCCGCGGCCGACCAGGGAGTCC
The DNA here is from genome assembly GCF_030816895.1 of Clavibacter sp. B3I6. Classification (NCBI taxonomy): domain Bacteria; kingdom Bacillati; phylum Actinomycetota; class Actinomycetes; order Micrococcales; family Microbacteriaceae; genus Clavibacter; species Clavibacter sp. B3I6. The sequence continues at coordinate 3,117,737 of NZ_JAUSYL010000001.1, read as the reverse complement.
ATCCGGTCGAAGAGGGCGAAGAGCTCGAGGCCGTGCGTGGCGTCGAGGCCCATGAGGCGCACGAGCCGGGGCGCGATGTCGAACCGGTAGAAGTGCACGGGCGCGTAGCGCGCGTGGCGCTCGGCGACCTTGACGGACGGGAACCAGAAGGCGTAGTCGCCGCCGAAGTCGAGGGCGGCGCGGCGCTTCGGCAGCCCCGGGTAGAGCGCCGCCAGCTCCTCACGGTGCTCCTCGTCGGTCTTGGCGAACACCGCCTCGATGCGGCGGGGCGTGGTCGCGAGGATGTCGAGGCGGCCCGTGAACAGCGACCCCTCGCGCTCGTTGGTCCCGATGATGAGCGGCACGCGGGCTGCCCGGCCGTGCTTGAAGGCGTCGAGGGGGCGCTCGGGCAGCACGTCGCCGTCGATCACCGGGCTGAACGTGATCGTGCCGGGCTCCTCGTCGGGCGTGCGGACCATGAGCTCGTTCGCCGCCGTCGCGAGGGTGGAGGAGCTGGCGGAGGTGAGGAGGCGGACGGCCTCGGCGTCGTCCGGCGCGCGGCCCGCCCGGTCCGCGAGGATCCGCACGAACTGCTCCGCCCACCTGGCCGTCTGCTCCGACGGGTAGATGGCGTTGGTGGGCGAGCTCTGCGCGATGGCGCGCGCGAACAGGCCGTGCGCCGACGGCACCGCCATGAGGGTCGTGACGGCGTTGCCACCCGCGGACTCGCCGAAGACCGTGACGTTGTCGGGATCCCCGCCGAACGCGCGGATGTTGTCGCGCACCCAGCGGAGCGCCTGCACCTGGTCGCGGAGGCCGAGGTTCGACTCGATGGGCCGCTCGGGCGTGGAGTACCGGCTGAAGTCGAGGTAGCCGAGCGCGCCGAGGCGGTAGTTGAAGCTGACGTAGACGATGCCGCCCTGGCGCACGAGGCCCTCGCCCTGCACGGGGTTCTCCCGCGATGATCCGACGACGTACGCGCCACCGTGGATGAAGACCATGACCGGCCGCAGCTGCGACTCGCGGTTCACGCGCGCGGCGTCGGGGCTGAGCCCGGACGGCGCGATCACGTTGATCGTGAGGCAGTCCTCGCCCATGGGCGTGCCCTGCGGCGCGCCCAGGAACGCGCCCGCGCTGACCTGCGGCGCCACCTTGCCGAAGTGCTGCGCGAAGCGCGCGCCCTCCCAGCCGACGACGGGCTGCGGGGCCCGGAAGCGGAGGTCGCCGCGGGGCGGGGCGGCGAACGGGATCCCGCGCCACGCCTCGACGCCGCGCTCGCGCACGCCGCGGACGGTGCCGCCCGTGACCCGCACGTCGAGCTCCGACGGGTCGTACGCCGGGGTCGGCGGTTCGGCGTCGGGGGTCACCTGACGAGTCTACGAGCCGCCCTCACGCTCCCGGGACGGCGGTGGCGAGCAGGCGCTCGAGCGCGCGCTGCGCCCGCCACAGGGCGGACTCGGTGCGCAGCCGCTCGGCCTCGTGCAGCACGCCGAGCGCGAAGGAGTCCTCGCCGCGGGCCGCCAGGCGCTGCGCCTCCTCGCGGAGGACGCGCTGCATGGCGATGCCGTCGCGGTGCTCCCCGAGCTCGTCGTGCACCTCCTCGGCGGCCGTCGCGAGCCGCAGGGTCTTCCGCCCGAGGACCGCGACCGTGCGCCCGCTGACCTCCTCGGCCGCGTAGCGGAGGCGCTTCGCGGCCTTGCGGACCTCGTGCAGCGCCTCGATGCGCGCGGTCTCGCCGACCGCCTCCTGCGCGATGGCGGCGCGGCGGCCGACGCGCTCGGCGTCGCGGCGGAGCGCGCGGTGCAGGGCGGGACCCGCGGGGGCGCTGGCGTCGTGCGTGAGCGGCGGATCCTGCACCAGGGCGTCGAGGGAGTCGAGCAGCTGGACGTAGCGCGCGGACGAGAGCGCCCGGACGACGCGCTCGCGGGCCTGGTGGTAGCGCTCGTCGAGGACGTCGTGCAGGGCGTCGCCCACGTGGTCGGGCACGGTCGCCGTGTCGTGCTCGACGACCGACCAGACGACGCGGTCGCGCAGCACCTCCATGTCGCGGGCCTCGCCGAGCACGGTGCCGAGCGCCGTGAGCTCGGCGCGGATCGGGGCCGTGGCCGCGGGGTCGATGACGTCCTGGTGGGTGCGCAGGGCGCTGCGGAGCCGGCGGACGGCGACGCGCATCCGGTGGACGGAGTCGTGCTCGTCCGCGCGGACGTGCGGGTCGGCGGCGACGAGGTCGCGGACGCCGCGGGCGAGGACCGCCCGGGCGACGTCGGAGGCGGGGCCGTCCTTCGTGAGCGCGGCGGGATCCGGCAGCGCGGGACCCGCGGGCGCCTGCCGGCCGAGCGCGTCGGCACCGAGCGCGCGGGCGAGCTTGGACGCGCTGTCGGAGGGGCGGCCGCCCGCGTCGAGGACGTGCTGCTCGATCCGGTCGAGGAGCGCGGTGCGCTGCTTGCGCTTCGCGGGCGCGTCGGGCAGCAGCTCCACCTCCCACTCGTGCCAGGCGCGCACGATGCCGCCGCGCACGTCGGATCCGGTGACCCGGTCGTCCGCGAACTCCGCGACCGCGCGGCCGTCCGCGTCGTGCAGCGTGACGACGGTGCGCACGGTCTCGAGGCGCGCGAGCGGCGTGAGCTCGCGGCCGCGCACGTGCACGGCCACCGCGTCGAGCACGGCGGGCGGCACGGCGCCGTCGCCGTCGTCGCCGTCCGCGAGGGGCCAGCCGAGCTCCGTGCGGCCCTCGCCGCCGTCGGCCGGGAGCTTCACGTGCCAGCCCGCGTCGTGCCCGCCCTCGCGGCGGCGGAGGATCATGCGGCGGGCGGCGAGCGCGTGGTCCGCGGTGTCGAGGTACACGGCCACCAGGGTGACGGGCTCCGCGGGCCGCGCCTCGGCGATCCCCTCGATGCCGGCGAAGGCCGGGACGGGCACCCCCTCGGGGACGTCGTACTTGCGCTCGATCTCGACGGACTCCGTGTGCACCATGCCTCCCTGTGTAGCGCACCCGGGCGGGTGCGCCTAGCCGTCGGGGCGGGCGCGCCTCGCCGCCGGGGCGGCCGGGCGGTGGGCGTGGGTCAGACTGGCGGGCATGCCCCACCGCGCGACCCGCTCCGACCCCGACGACGCGGACCCGCAGGACGCGCTCGTCGAGGCGGCCCTCCACCGGCGCCAGCCCATCGGCCGGGAGCTCGGCTGGTACGCCTGTCGACGCGCGGTCTACGGCTTCATGAAGCACCGCGGCATCGACGCGGCCGCGAGCCTCACCTTCTACTCCACGCTCTCGCTCATCCCCGCCGCGGTCGCGGTGCTCAGCCTCATCGGCCTGGTCGGCGACACGCGCGCCGGCGTCGAGGGCGTGTTCCGGGTCCTCACGGCCGTGCTCGGCGACCCCGCGGTCGACGTGATCCGCGACCCGGTCGAGCAGCTCGCCGACGGGCCGCGCTCCGGGCTCGCGTTCGGCATCAGCGCGCTCGGCGCCCTGTGGACGTCGGCCGCCTACGTCACCGCGTTCGGGCGCGCCATGAACCGCGTCCAGGAGACCGAGGAGGGCCGGCCGCTCGTGAAGTACCGGGCGCTGATGCTCCTGGTGACGATCGCGCTGCTCGTCGTCAGCGTCGTGATGGTGGGCATGCTGCTGCTCACGGACGAGGGGGCCCGGGCGCTCGGCCAGCACCTCGGGCTCGGGGACACGACCCTCGTGGTGTGGGCCGTCGTCAAGTGGCCGCTGCTCGTGGTGCTGCTCACGGGGATCATCGGCGTCCTGTACGCCGCGACCCCGAACCTGCGGCGCCGTCGCGTGGACCTGCTCACCTGGGGCAGCCTCGTGGCCATCGTCGCGTGGGGGCTCGGCACCGCCGGGTTCGTCGCGTACGTGACCACCATCGCGAGCTACGAGTCGACCTACGGGGTCCTCGGCGCGGTGATCGTGCTGCTGCTCTGGCTCTACATCGGGAACCTGTCGCTCGTCCTCGGCGGCGAGCTCGACGTGGAGATCCTCCGCGCCCGGCAGCTGCAGGCGGGCATCGCCGCGGAGCAGGCGCTGCGGCTGCCGGTGCGCGACACGACGCGGGCCGAGCGGCTCGCGCGCCGCCGGGCCCTCCTCGAGGACGAGGGGCGGCGGCTGCGCGAGGCGCGGGTCGGGAGCGCGGACGACGCCCGCGAGGAGCGCCGGGCGGACGCGCCGCCGACGCTCCCCGAGGACGACGCGCGGGAGGTGCGGGTCAGGCGGAGGCGCGGGTCCGCACGACCATCTTCCCGACGTTCTCGCCGCGCATGAGGCCCGTGAAGGCGTCGAACGCGCGGTCGATGCCGTCGATCACGGTCTCGTCGGCCCTGATGCGGCCCTCGGCGAGCCACGGGCCCATCTTCGCGGCGAACTCCGGCGCGAGGTCCTGGTGGTTGCCGAGGGTGAAGCCGCGGAGCGTGAGGCCGCGCGTGACGATGCGGCCCGTGTTGCGGATCGCGACCTCCTCGCCCGTGGAGTTGTAGGTCGAGATCGAGCCGCAGTTGGCGACGCGGCCGCCGTCGCGCAGGGCGCCGAGCGCGGCCGAGAGGTGGTCGCCGCCGACGTTGTCGAAGTAGAGGTCGATGCCGTCGGGCGCCGCCTCCGCGAGCTTCCCCTCGAGGTCGCCGCCGTGGTAGTCGAACGCGGCGTCGAAGCCGAGGTGCGACGTGAGGCGCTCGACCTTCTCCGCGGATCCGGCGCTGCCGACGACGCGCGAGGCGCCGAGGAGCCGGGCGATCTGGCCGACCATGGACCCCACGGCCCCGGCCGCGCCGGAGACGAACACGACGTCGCCCTCGCGGATGGAGGCGATGCGGGCGAGGCCGACGTAGGCGGTGAGGCCCGTGAGGCCCAGCACGCCGAGGTGGGCAGACGACGCCACGCCGGGGATCTCGGGGACGGGGCGGAACGCGCCCGCCTGGCCCTGGGCGACGTCGCGCCAGCCGAGGCTGTGGCTGACGAGCGTGCCGACGGCGAGGTCGTCGGAGCGGGACTCGACGACGCGGCCCACCGCGGATCCGGTCATGGCCTCGTCGAGGCCGAAGGGCGGGATGTAGGAGGGGACGTCGTTCATGCGGCCGCGCATGTAGGGGTCGACGGAGATGTACTCGTTCTCGACCCGGACCTCGCCGTCCCGCAGGTCGGGGAGGTCGACCTCGACGCGGCGGACGTCGTCGGGGGTCGGCTCGCCGGTGGGGCGCCTCGCCAGCTGCCACTGGATGCTGCGTGCGGTCATGGGTCTCCTTCGCTCGGGGTGCGGGCGGTCGGACGGCCGCCCGCGGCGCTCGTGGCGCGGAGCCATCCGACCACCGCCGCCTGGACGCGGCACCCAGCGAGCCGTGGCCTCGGGACGGGGCGGCCGGGCGCGTCGCGCGTCCGCGACCCCCGGCCGCTTCCCCTCCCTGCCCCGGCGACGCCTACGCGGCCGGCGCGGTCCCCCGCTCGGCGACGTGGGCGGCGAGCACGTCGCGCACGCCCGTCCACGACAGGTCGCCGAACCGCTCGCGGTCGACGTGCCGCAGCTCCGCCTCGCCGCTGTACATGCTCACGAGGTACTGCATCCCCTGCCAGGCGGGGAAGGTCTCCTGCTCGTCCCGCGCGACGCGGCGCATGGCCTTGCTCGCCGCGGCGAGGACGCCCGTGGTGCCGGCCCACTGCAGCTGGAACGGCGTGCCGGTGATCTCCGTCATGATCCGCGCGAGGTCGCGCGCCGTGACCCGGTCCCCGGCGACCTCCACCACGCGGGGCGCGTCGTCGTCGAGGGCGACGAGCGCCGTGACGCGCGCGGTGTCGTCCTTGGTCGTGAAGTCGAGCACCTGGTCGGCGGACGACCAGTAGAGGACCCGGTGCCGGTCGAACAGGACGATGGGGGCCTGGCCGGTGAGCATGTCGGCGAACGCGCCGTTGAGCACGGAGGTGACGCGCACGGGAGCGGCGTCGAGGTCGGCGGCGAACTCGCGGCGCAGCTCGAAGTTGCGGTTGCTGCCGGGGGTGACGCGGCGGTAGTCCGAGGAGTAGTCGGACGGGATGAAGCGCGGGACGCCGGCCGCGACGGTCGCGGCGAGGAGCGCGCGCTGGGCCCCGACGATCACGGAGCGGGCGCCGCTCACGGCGGAGACGACGACGCGGGCGCCGGCGACCGCGCGGATGAGCGCGGCGCGGTCCGTGTAGGCGGCCTCGACGACCTCGACGCGGGGATCCTCGCCCCACGCCTCCGCCGCGGCCGAGCTGCCCGGGCGGGTGAGCACGCGGACGCGGGCGCCCGCGGCGAGGAGCTCGCGGACGATGCGGCGGCCGAGGTCGCCGGTGGCGCCGGCGACGACGACGGGGCCGGACGGGGATCCGGATGCGGGGGTGGTGGGGGTGGGGATGCTCACGAGTGGTCTCCGTCTCGGGGGGTGCGGCGCGCCGGTCGGCGCGAGCGGTGGGGGGCGGCGACGGGCTGCTCCATCGGCTGCCCGTCGGGGAGGCAGGCGGCGGCGTCGCCGGCGCCGAGGGCGACGCGCGCGAGGAGCCGCCGGAGCGCCGTGCGCTCGTCGGGGTCGAGGTCGCGCATGAGGGCGTCCTCGACGTCCCCGAGGGCCACGCGGGCCGTCTCGAGCAGGGCGCGTCCGGCGTCGGTGGGCACGACCTGGCGGATGCGCCGGTCCCGCGGGTGCGGCTGCCGCTCGACGAGGCCGCCGTCGGCGAGCGCGTCGATGACGTAGGTCATCTGCGTCTTGTCGATGCCGAGGCGCTGCGCCAGCGCGAGCTGCGAGGTGGCCTCCTCCGTCGTGATCGCGACGAGCACCTGGTAGCCGCGCGGCCCGCCCGGCACGTCGGCCACGGCGGTCTGCGCCGTGCGCGCGAAGCCCTGGTAGACGGCCTGGATGGACCAGCCGAACTGCGTCTCGATGCCGCCCGATCCCCAGTCGATGCCGGTGGCGTCGTCGGCGGCGCGGTCGTCGGCCCGGGGGGCGGGGGCGGCGGAGGAGGTCATGGGGAGATCGTATCCCGCCCAGATCGTCTTATGTGAAGATGATCTCTGAGCGCACGCACCTGCTGCGCATCAGCACCCGATCGGAGCCGCGCATGTCCGCCATCACCCCCTTCCGCCTCGACGTCCCCGAGGCCGACCTCGACGACCTCCGCCGCCGCCTCCTCGCCACCCGCTGGCCCGAGCCCGAGACCGTCGGCGACACCGGGCAGGGCCCGCAGCTCGCGCGCATGCGGCGCTTCGTCGAGCGCTGGGCCGACGGCTACGACTGGCGCCCGACCGAGGCGCTGCTGAACGGCTGGGGCCAGCACATCACCGAGGTGGACGGCCTGGGGATCCACTTCCTGCACGTCCGCTCCCCCGAGCCCGGCGCGCGGCCGCTGCTGCTGACCCACGGCTGGCCGGGGTCGGTGCTGGAGTTCCGGCACGCCATCGGCCCGCTCACCGACCCGGTGGCGCACGGCGGCTCCGCGGAGGACGCCTTCCACGTCGTGATCCCGAGCCTCCCCGGATTCGGCTTCTCCGGGAAGCCGACGGGCACGGGCTGGGGCGCCGGGCGCACCGCCCGCGCGTGGGCCGAGCTCATGCACCGCCTCGGCTACGACGCCTGGTACGCGCAGGGCGGCGACCTGGGAGCGTCCGTCACGTCCGAGCTCGCGGCCCTCGAGGCCGCGGAGGGGATCGGGCTCCGGGCGATCCACCTCAACATGGCGCCCTTCATGCCGACGGACGACGAGATGCGCGACGCCACCGACGAGGAGCGGCGGATGATGGCGGAGACCGGGCACTACTGGCAGCAGCTGTCCGGCTACTCGCAGATGATGTCGACCCGGCCGCAGACCGTCGGGTACGGCCTGCAGGACTCCCCCGCGGGTCTCGCCGCGTGGATCTACGCGATGTTCCAGGACGTCGGCGGGTCCCACGACGAGCACGGCGACGCCGAGGCGCTCTTCGCGCTCGACGAGATGATCGACGACGTGATGCTGTACTGGCTGCCCGGCACGGCGGCCTCCGCGGCGCGCTTCTACTGGGAGTCGGCGCAGGTCGGCTGGGCGACGCCGGGCACGATCGACGCGCCGATCACCATCCCGACGGGGCTCAGCATCATGCCGGGCGAGTACGTGCGCCGCTCGCGCCGCTGGGCGGAGCGCCGGTACACCGACCTCGTGCTGTTCAGCGAGGTCGCGCGCGGCGGGCACTTCGCGCTGCTCGAGCAGCCGGGGCTCGTCGTCGACGACATCCGGGCGACGTTCCGCGGGCGCTGATCGGCGCGGCCCGGCGGGTCAGCCCCCGAACGGCCGCAGCGACACCGACTCGAGCGTGCCGTCGCGGGTCTGGTCGACGACCAGGCGCACGGCGCGCGCGACGGACGCGGGCTCGAGGTAGCGCGCCGCGTCGTACTCGCCGCCCTCCTTGGCGCGGAGCTCGCGCTGCATGTCGGTGGCGACGCGGCCCGGGTGCACGCTCGAGACGCGCACGCCGTGCGGACGCTCCTCCTCGCGGAGGGCGTCGCCGAGCGCGCGGAGGGCGAACTTGGATCCCGCGTAGACGCCGCCCGTGGGGTTCGCCGTGAAGCCGGATCCGGAGTTGACGAGCACGACCTGCCCGCCGGCCGCCCGGAGCGCGGGCAGGAGGATCCGCGTGACCTCGGCGACCGCGAAGACGTTGACCTCGAACACGCGCCGCCACTCCTCGACGGGCGTGCGGTCGACGGCGTCGCCGCCGATCACGCCGGCCGAGTGCACGAGGACGTCGAGCCGGTCGAGCGCGGGGACGAATGCGTCCAGCCCGCCCGCGGCGAGGTCGGCCGCCCAGCCGACGGCGTCCGGGAGGGAGGCGGCGAGCGCGTCGACGGCGTCCCGGTCGCGCCCGTGCACGATGACGCGATGGGTGCGGCCGAGGTCCTCGGCGATCGCCCGGCCGATGCCGCGGGTGGCCCCGGTGACGAGGGCGACGGGGCGGGCGGTGTCGGTCATGGGTCCTCCTGGTGGCCGGGCCTCCAGGCTACCCACGGCGTCCCGCCTCCCCGTCCGGGGCGGTCCGAGGCGGTCCGGGGCGGTCCGGGGCATGACGTAGCGTGAAGGGGACCCGGTCGCGAGGCCGGGGTCCCCCACCCCGACCGCCCGAGAGGATCCGCCCGTGCACGCCCGCTTCCCCGCCAGCCTCGAGGTGCTGCGCCAGGAGGCCCGCGACGAGCTGGACGCCGTGATCGAGCACCGCTGCCGGAACGGGGACGACCCGTGGGAGGTCATCCCCGAGCTGCCCACCGTGGACGAGCACGTGGTGGCGACCCTCCGCCAGGACGCGCTCGAGGCCGCGGGGCTGGCGGAGGAGCTCGCGCGCGTGCGCCATCCGTCGACCGCGCCGGGCGTCGTCGCGCGCTTCGAGTACCGGCTGCTGCGCGGGATCGCGCTGGAGCACCCGGACCTCTCGCGCGCGGTATGGACCCTCATCGGCCGCATGGAGCGCGACCTCCGTCGACGCGCCTGAACCGGTGATGAGAGTGACATTCGCCCTCGGCGAACGGCTTGGCACTCGCCTGCTCGGAGTGCTAATGTCGACGTAGTTGAGCCGAGTGGGCTCAACCCCACAGATCATCAGAGGAGTCGAGCATGAACATGACCTTCGATCCGTTCCGCGAGCTGGACCGCGCCATGGGCGCGCTGGCCGAGACCCGCCAGGCCAACCGTCCGATGCCCATCGACCTGCACCGCGAGGGCGACACCTACGTGCTGGCCGCCGACCTGCCGGGCATCGACCCGGGCTCCGTCGACATCGACGTGGACGGTCAGCTGCTGACCATCCGCGCGGAGCGCACGCTCGCCGGCGACCCCGGCGTCCGCTGGCTCACCCGCGAGCGCGTGGCCGGCACGTTCCTCCGCCAGCTCACGCTCGGCCAGGGCATCGACACCGAGCGCATCTCCGCGCACTACGCCAACGGCGTGCTCAGCGTCACCATCCCGGTGAGCGAGCGGGCGAAGCCGCGCAAGATCGCGGTGACGTCCGAGGAGCCCCAGGGCCAGGAGGCGCGCACGCTGACGGTGGAGCAGGGCGCGCCCGCCGCGAGCTGACCCACCCGGTGCCCGCCGGCACCCCACGACGAGGAGCCGTCGTCCGCGGAAGCGGGCGGCGGCTCCTCCGCGTGCACGGGTCGCTCGTAGGGTGGGAGCATGAGCGACCGAGAAGACCAGGCAGACGGCATCCGCACCGGGCGCGGCCCCGGCGATCCCGACGGGCTGGTGACCGTGGACGACGTGGTCTCCCCCGCCGGCGACGACGCCCCCGCGGGCACCGGCGACGCCGTCCGCGAACCCGACGGCACGACGTACGGGCACGCGGAGGAGGACACCCTCGAGGTCGAGGACGCGGATCCCGCCGACGCCGAGTACCCCGCCGTCCCCGACAACCGGGCGGTCACCGCCGCCGACTCGCACATGGGCGCGCCGGCGGACGACGCCGCGGGCCACGTCGACCCCGAGGGCCGCTGACGTGACGGATCCCGGCGCGCGCGAGCACACCCCGACCCCGCTCGCCGAGCCCGAGCCGATCGACGCGGACTCGGTCGCCACCCGCGCGGAGGCAGAGGAGGAGGACGCCCGCGAGGACGAGCCCGACCCGTTCGGCGAGGGCCCGGACGACCAGTAGCGCGGCCCTCGGGAAGCGGGTCGGCGGCGTCCGCGGACCGTTCATGGGCGTTTGCCGGATGCCACCCCACGCCCTTGGAGGGCGAGCGTAGCGTCGAGCGCATGGACACCGACTACCCGCACCTCGAGCCCTCCGACACGCTCCCGGACAGGGACTTCACCTCGCCCAGCGAGGACGACACCAAGGTGCTGCAGGAGCAGCAGATCTCCGAGAGCGACGCCGTCTCGCCGGACGCCCCCGACGCCGAGGACGACGTGCAGGTGCTCCCCGGCTCCGGCGGCCCCGACGACGTCGGCGAGATCGACGTCGACCCCGACGAGCTCAACCTCAGCGGCGACTCGATCCCCGGCCACCCCAAGCCCGAGGCCGGTGAGTGACCCGATGACCGACGCCACCTCCACCACCCCCGGTGACGACTCGACCGGCGACGACACCGCGCTCGACGTGGTCGGCATCGACAAGGAGACGGTCGTCAACGACGCCGTCGCCGGCGAGACCGTCCTCCCCGACACGGACGAGCCCGTCGAGCAGGTCGACGACGACGACGCCGTGATGGGCGCGAACGCCGAGCCCGAGGCCGACTCCCTCGGCGTCGACGGCGAGGCCGAGCCCGCGCTCGCCCCCAACGACCTCGCCGGCCAGGACATCGACCTGGACGACACCCCGCCGAGCTGACGCCGGCACCCGCACCGCATCCGCACGCACCCACGCAGATCCAGCACGAGGAGACCCCATGAGCGACGACCAGTACACCTTCCAGGACCCCGCCGCGATGTACAGCGGCATCGACACGACCGCCCAGGAGCAGGACGGACCCGGCCTCGACGCCGACCTCCAGGAGACCGCGGACCGCGGCGAGAAGAGCTACCGCGGATCCGGCCGCCTCGAGGGACGCAAGGCCCTCATCACGGGCGCCGACTCGGGCATCGGCGCGGCCGTCGCCATCGCCTTCGCCCGCGAGGGCGCGGACATCGCCCTCTCCTACCTCCCCGAGGAGGAGGAGGACGCGAAGCAGGTCGTCGCCCTCATCGAGGAGGCCGGCCGGAAGGCCGTCACCATCCCCGGCGACATCTCCACGGCCGAGTTCAGCCGCGAGCTCGTCGCGAAGGCCGTCGAGGGCCTCGGCGGCCTCGACATCCTCGTGAACAACGCGGGCAAGCAGCAGAACTTCGACACGCTCGAGGAGATCTCGGACGAGGAGTTCGACGTCACCTTCAAGACCAACGTCTACGCGATGTTCTGGATCACGAAGGCGGCCCTCGCGCACCTGAAGCCCGGCTCCACGATCATCAACACGTCGTCGATCCAGGCGTACCAGCCGTCGCCGAACCTCATCCACTACGCGACCACCAAGGCGTCGATCAACGCGTTCTCGAAGGGCCTCGCGCAGCAGCTCGCGCCCAAGGGCATCCGCGTGAACGTCGTCGCGCCCGGCCCCGTGTGGACCCCGCTGCAGACCGCCGGCGGCCAGCCCGCCGAGGCGCTGCCGTCGTTCGGCGAGGACACCCCCCTCGGCCGCCCCGGCCAGCCCGCCGAGCTCGCCCCGGCGTTCGTGTTCCTCGCCTCGCCCGAGTCGAGCTACGTCATCGGCGAGACGCTGCACGTCAACGGCGGCATGCCCACGCCGTAGCGGACCGCGCCTCCCGGCGCCGCACGCCCCGCACGCCCGACGCCCGGGTCGACCGCACGGTCGACCCGGGCGTCGTCGCGTCCCCCGCCGTCTGCGCCTCCTCGACCGCGGCCGGGACGCCGGAGGCGCATCGGAATAGGGTCGAGCGATGACCGACATCCCGGCCCGCGTCGGCGGGAACGTCCTCGCCGCCCTCATCCGCGCCGTGCGGCTGGTCCGCCGCCCCCGTCCTATCCACCCGGCCGGGGTCGCCCTCGCCGGCACGCTGACGCCCGTCGCCGGTCGCGCGGCCTCCGGCCTCGCCTGGCTCGACGGGCTCGACGCGCCGCTCGCGATCACCGCCCGCTTCTCGCGCGGAGCCGGGACCCCCGCCGCGCTCCCCGACGTGCTCGGGCTCGCGCTGCGGATCCCCGACGGCGGCGACACGACCGTCGACGTGCTCGTCTCCACGACCGGCATCGGGTTCCCCGGCCGCTTCCTGCTCCAGCCCAGGCGCTCCCTCTCCGGCGCCCGCATGACGACGCTGATGCCGTACCGCGGATCCACCGGGCCGGTGCTCCTCGGCGTGCTGGTGGACCAGGATCCGCCGCTGCCCGCCGGCGCGGAGGACCTCGGCCGCGCCCTCGCCACCCGACGGCTCGGGCTCCGGCTCGTCCACGCGACGCCGCGCGGACTGTGGCACGTGGCCGCGCGCATCGAGCTGACCCACGACGCCACCGGCCCGCTCGACACCGCCACGCGCGTCGACCCGGTGCTCGCGGCCCCGCCCGGCGACACGACGTACGCCTGGGCGCGCCGCCTCCGCGCCCCCGCCTACCGGGACGCGCGGCACGGCGCGCCCGTCTCCTCGCGGCACCCGGCGCGCGATCCCGACGCCTGATCCGGAGCCCTCCCGGTTACGCGGCACTGGCCATCAGGCCGCCCGGCCTTGCCGTCGCGCCCCGAGGGGCGTTGCCTGGGGGAAGAGCGTCGACGCCGGCGCCGATGAAGAACGGAGATCCCATGAGGGAGCTGAAGCTCGTCTCGGCCATCACGAAGATCGAGGACGCCGAGGTGCTCGACCCGATCGTCGCCAAGGTGCGCGGCACCGTGGTCGCCCTGCTCAAGCCGCGTGCGCTGGCCGACCTGCTGCACGGCGTGCCGTTCGGGCACCCGCTGCACCCCGTCGCCGTGCTGATCCCGTCGGGCGCGTGGATCTCGTCCGCGGTCCTCGACCTCCTGCCCGGCAACGAGAAAGCCAGCCAGGCGCTCGTGGGCGTCGGGATCCTCAGTGCCGCGCCGTCGATCGTCTCCGGCTACGCCGACTGGTCGCAGCTGCACGAGCAGCAGCTCCGGGTGGGCATCGTGCACTCCGCCGCCAACGCGCTCGCCACCGGCCTCTACGGGCTGTCGTGGATCCAGCGCGCCCGCGGCAAGCAGACGAGCGGCAAGATCCTCGGCCTCGCGGGCCTCGGCCTCGTCTCCGCCGGCGGCTTCCTCGGCGGTCACCTCGCGTACCGCCAGGCGTCGGGCGCGAACCACGCCGAGGACGTGCCGCACCGCTTCCCCGCCGGCTGGCAGGAGCTCGGCCAGCTCGACGACCTGCCCGACGGCCGCCTCGCGAAGCGCGACGTCGCGGGCCTGCCGGTCCTCGTCCGCCGCCACGGCATGACGGTGGACGCGCTCAGCAACACCTGCAGCCACCTCTCCGCGCCGCTCGACGAGGGCGAGCTCGGGAAGGACCCGAAGACCGGCGAGGCCTGCGTCACCTGCCCGTGGCACCAGAGCGTCTTCAGCCTGAAGACGGGCGAGGTCATCCACGGCCCCGCGACGGCGCCCCAGCCGCGCTTCGAGACCCGCGTCACGGCCGGCCTCGTGGAGGTGCGGCTGCCGAACGCGGGCTAGTCCGCGACGGCGTCGGACCCGTGGAGGCGGAGCACCGCCAGCACCGCGCAGCCCGCGAACACGGCCGCGCCCGCGATCGTCGGCACCGCGATGCCGACGGTCGCGAGCGCACCGCCGAGCGCCGAGCCGACCGCGAGGCCGAGCAGGCTGAGCACCCGGCCGGCGGCGCCCACGCGGCCGAGCAGCGGATCCGGCACCAGGCGCTGCCGGAGCGAAGTCGCGCAGACGCCCCAGACGACCGCGTGCAGGATGTAGAGAGCGAGCAGGACCCCGGCGACGACCGGATCCCGGGTGACGGCCAGCCCCGCGAGGCTCACGGCGCCGAGCGCGAGGGCGCAGACGATCGTCCACCGGGCGCCGAGGCGGGCGCGGAGGGGCGCGGCGATCGCGGATCCGGCGAGGCCGCCGAGCGCGGAGGCCGCGAGGAGCACGCCGTAGCCCGCGGCGTCGAGTCCCAGCCGGTCGCGCGCGAAGAGCACGAGCACCGAGAACGGCAGCATGTACCCGACGCTCGCGAGGCCGCCGAGGAGCGCGAGCGCGCCGACCACGCGGTGGCCCGCCAGCCAGCGCACGCCCTCCGCGGCCTCGCGCACGACGGAGGCGCGCGGCGCGTCCGCGAGGTCCGCGGCGGGCGGTCGCCGCGGCAGCGCGAGGGCCACGGCGCCGGCCGCGCCCCAGAGCCCGCCCGTCGCGTAGAGGGGCACGGCGGCGGCGACCGCGAAGAGGATCCCGCCGAGCGGCGGGCCCACGAACTCGTCGGCGACGAGCTGCGTGCCGGCGATCCGCGCGTTGGCCCGGTCGAGCCGGTCGCGCGGCACGAGCGACGGCAGCACGGCCACCGCGGCGCCGTCGGCCGCGCTCTCGAGCACGCCGACCACGGCCATCACCGCGTAGAGGAGGACGAGCGAGGCGACGCCCGCGTGGATCGCCGCGGCCAGCGCCACGAGCGCGGCACCGCGGAGGAGGTTCGCGACCACCAGCAGCGTGCGCCGGTCGAGCCGGTCGACGTGGACGCCCACGGGCAGCGCGACCAGCAGCCGCACGAGCGCGTACGTCGTGGCGAGCCCCGCCACCGCGCGCGGGTCGTCGGTGAGGTCCGCCGCCACGAGCGGCACGGCCACGAAGACGAGCCCGTCCGCGAGGTTGGAGAGCGCGTTCGCGCCCCACAGCGCCGCGAACGGGCTCGGGGATCTCACACCGGGCCCGTCGGGACGCCGCGCGTCCCGACGGGCACCGGCACCGGGATCAGATCCCGGCGCCCTCGGACGCGGCCGTCCTCGGGCCCACGTCCGTGGCGGTCGCACCGGACGCGGATCCGCCGGCGGACGTGCCCGCGGCCGTCGAGCCGAGGAACGAGCTCAGCGCCGTGGCGACGTCGATGCCCGTGGTGTCCTTCAGCAGCTTCGGCAGCGTCGCCATGTTCTCGGCCACCGAGCGGTTGAGCGCGTTGGCGCCGTCCGCCGAGATGATCGTCATGTTGTCCACGTTCGCGAGCGGCGCCGCCATCTCGCGCGCGATCTCCGGCATGGACGCGATGATGCGCGCCTGCAGGGCCTCGCGCGACAGCTTGTTCTGCGCCTCGGCGAGCGCGGCGGCCGCCTGGGCCTCCGCCTGGCCGCGGGCCTGGATCGCGTCGGCGGTTCGCCTTCCCGAGCGCGGTGATGGACGCGGCCTCGTTCACGGCCGCGGTCTTCGCCGCCTCGGCGTTCTGCGTGCGCTGGTAGACCTCCACGTCGACCTTCGCCTTCTCGGCGTCGCGCGCGGCCTGCGCGTCCTGGACGGTCGCGTACTTGCGCGCCTCGGCGGGGAGCTCCACGTCGATGCGGAGGCGCTCCTTCGACACCTCGGCCTGCGCGGCCACGGCGGTGCGCTCCTGGTCGGCGACGAGGCGGTCCTGCTCGGCCTTCGCGAGCTCGCCGGCCGCGAGCGCGGTGGCGTTGGCCCGGTCGGTGTCGGCCTTGATGGCCGCGCGGCGCAGGTCGAGCTCGAGCTGGCGCTCGGCGGTCTGCTGGTCGTTCTCGATCGCGGCGAGCGCGGAGATCCGCTTGTTCTCGGCCTCCGCGACCTCGGCCACCTGGCGGGCGCGGGCGGCGTTCGAGCGCGCCCGGTCGTCGAGGTAGGAGCTGCCGGGGGTCGTGATCTCGCGGACGTTGAGCGTCTCGATCTGGAGGCCGAGCTCCGCGAGGTCGTTCTTCGTCTGGTTCACGGCCTCCTGCGCCACGACGGAGAAGCTCTTCACGAGCTCGTCCACGGGCCGGTCGCCGATGAGGCCGCGGATGGCGCCCTCGAGCGACTGCCGCACGATCTCCGGGAGCGCGTCCTGCTGCAGCAGGTAGCGCTGCACGGCGCGGCGCACGCCGTCCTCGGTGCCCGTGACCTTGAAGTTGACGGTCGCGACGACCGCGGTGTTGATGAAGTTCGCGTCGCGCGCCTCGGCCGTGACGCTCGTCTGGTACTGCTCCAGGGAGAGCGTGAAGCCCTCCTGGAAGATCGGCCAGATGAAGGTCCGGCCGCCGATGATGACCTTCTGCGGGCTGGAGAACCCGGCGCCGCTCTCGCTCTTCTCGGCGTTGCGGCCGACGATGACGAGCGCCTGGTTCGGCGGCACGCGGCGCACGCGGGACGCGATGAACGCGACCAGCGCCACCAGGATGACGATGACGACGATGACGGCGATCGCGCTCGCGCCGCCGGATATGAGATCCACGGAAGGGTTCCTCTCGTTGGGACGGGTGGTGCTAGGCCGGATCGCCGGGCTGCGGTTCGACGCGCACCCGGAACCCGTCCTCCGACACGACGCGGATGCGCGTGCCGATGCTGAGGGGCGCGTCGCTCACGGCGAGGCGCCGCTCGAGCTCGCGGACGTGCTCGAGCCGCACCTCGCCGCCCGTGGGCGATGTGGGCGACGTGACGACGCCCACCATCCCGACGGGCGAGTACGAGCCGCCGCTCTCCTGCCTCGCGACGAAGCGGACGGCGAGCTGCACGACCACGAGCGCGACGAGCGCGAGGGCCACGGCGATCGCGATGGCGCCACCCGACCCGATGCCGGCCTGGTCGGCGAGCACGCCGCCGACGCCGTAGATGGCGAGGGCCGCGCCGAGCGCGACGCCCGAGACGAGGCCGTCGCCGCCGCCGATGGCGTCGAGGAGGTCGCCGAGCAGGATGCTGGCGAGGAGGAGCAGGAGGCCGACGGCCCCCACGATCACGAAGACGGTCACGCGGCGCCTCCCGGGCAGGCTGGGACCGCGCTGACGTGCGCGCCGTCGTGGTGCGTGGTCATGCGGATGCCCCCTGCCGCGTGCGTGTCCTCCCGAAGGTACCGGGTCATCCGCTTCCCGTCGCCTCCTCGTCCGGGGGCCGCGGGAGCCCGTATGCTCCGCGCCGACCGGCGTAGGTTCGGGAGGTGATCCTCCTCTTCGGCACGCGTGCGCGCGACGCCCTCCTCGTCGTCGTCACGTTCGCCTGCCTCGTGTGCGGGGTGACCGCCCCGCAGCGCGTCCTGCACCGCACCGTCCGCTTCACGCTGTTCTTCGTCCCGCTCATCCCGCTCCGCTCCACCTACCGCGTCGAGTGCTCGAACTGTGGGGCCGAGACGCGGCTCACGAAGGACCAGGCCATGCACGGCCTCGAGTGGGCCGTGCGGAACCGGGGCGCGCGCCCCTGATCCTGTGATCCCGACCAGAGGTCGGGATAATTTTCGCTCGACGTCTAGAGTGGAGACGGCGCCACGCGCCGACTGCCATCAACGACGACGGGAGGGATGCGACGATGCATTCGATCAGCAGGAGACAGGCGCTGGGGGTGGGGGCCGCCGCCGCGGGGACGCTGGCCCTCGCGTCCTGCTCGGCACCGGGCGGGAGGCTGGTCAACTCCGATCCGGTCCTCCCCGCCGCCGCACCGGGCGAGAAGGTCACGCTCACGTACTGGGCGTGGCTGAAGGACCTGCAGAAGGTCGCCGACGTCTGGAACGCCGAGAACCCCGACATCCAGGTCGAGGCCGTCTGGATCCCCGGCGGCAACGCCGGCGGCTACCAGAAGATGTACTCCGCGATCACCGCGGGCGGCGGACCCGACATCGGCCAGGTCGAGCTGCGGCAGCTGCCCGAGTTCCTCCTCGCCAACGGCCTCGTCGACCTCACCCGCTACGGCGTCGAGGAGTACCGGGACCGCTACGACGAGGCGCTGTGGAAGCAGGTGAGCTTCCAGGACGGCGTCTTCGGGATCCCGCAGGACTCGGGCCCCATGGCCTTCTACTACCAGCCCGCCCTCCTCGACCAGGTCGGCGGCCAGCCGCCGGCGACCTGGGACGACTGGGCCGCCCTCAGCGCCGAGGTGCGGAAGACGGGCGCGGGCAACTACCTCGATTGCTTCCCCGTCGCCGACGCCAGCGTCTTCACCGCGTACGCCACCCAGGCCGGCGCGAACTGGTTCCAGGTGGACGGCGAGCGCTGGGTGATCGACATGCTCGACGACCGCACGATGGAGGTCGCCGCGTTCTTCGACAGGGCGGTCGACGACGACATCGTGAACACCTCCTTCAGCGCCTACTCGCCGCCCTGGTACGCGGCGGCCGCGGACGCGAAGATCTTCGGCTGCACGAGCGCGAGCTGGGGGGACGCCCTCATCCAGTCCGTCTCCGGCGGCGAGGGCAAGTGGCGCGTCGCGCCCATGCAGACGTGGTCCTTCGACGGGTCGTACGGGTCGAGCTACCTGGGCGGATCCACCGCGGCCGTGCTCGCGAACAGCAAGCACCCCGTGGAGGCGCTCAAGTTCATGACCTGGATGACGACGTCGCCCGAGGGCATCGACGCGATGATCGCGAACTCCGGCATCGGCTGGTCCCCCTCGCCCGACTACATCGGCGCGCCCCGCCAGGAGCCCAGCGCGTTCTTCAGCGGCCAGTCCTACAACGAGGAGGTCTTCGTGCCGGCCGCGAGGGAGCAGAACCTCGAGTGGACGTGGTCGCCGCTCACGCAGTACACGCTCAACACGCTGCAGGACGAGTTCCGCCGCAAGCTCACGAGCGGCCAGACCCTCGTCGAGTCCCTGCCGATCGCGCAGGAGGCCGTGATCGAGGCCTTCCGCAACAAGGGCCTGCGCGTCGAGGCGGCGTCCGCATGAGCGCCGTCACGAAGCCCGCGGGCGCGCACCGCGGCGGCTCCGCGCCCCGCCCCGCCCGCGTGGAGCGCTCCGGCGTCCGCAAGGGACAGCTGAAGAGGTCGCAGACCATCGCGCCGTGGGTGCTGCTCGCGCCGTTCCTCGCGGTGTTCGTGCTGACCTTCGTCCTGCCGATCGTCTACGCCGTGTTCCAGTCGTTCACGACCGTGCGACGGGAGGGCCTGTTCGGCGAGCAGGGCGTGACCACCGCGTTCGCCGGGTTCGAGAACTACGCGCTGGCGCTCGCGAACGGCGCCTTCACGGCCTCCATCGGCCGGGTGCTGCTCTTCGGCATCGTGCAGGTGCCGGTGATGATCATCCTCTGCACGATCCTCGCGCTGCTGCTCGAGTCGGCGTCGGCGAAGTGGCCCCAGTTCTTCCGGGCGGCCTACTTCATGCCGTACGGCGTGCCGGGCGTGATCGCGACGATCCTCTGGGGCTTCCTCTACATCCCGGGCCTGTCCCCGATCATCGACATCGGCGAGATGCTCGGCATCCAGCTCGACTTCCTCGGCGCCGGCACCGTGCTCTGGTCCATCGCGAACATCGTGACCTGGACCTACACGGGCTACAACATGCTCATCATCATCGCCCAGCTGAAGTCGATCCCCGGCGACGTCTACGAGGCCGCGCGCATCGACGGCGCCGGCGCGTGGCGGACGGCCCGGTCGATCCAGCTGCCGCTCATCCGCCCGGCGCTCGTGCTCGCGACCGTCTTCTCGATCATCGGGACGCTGCAGCTGTTCGCGGAGCCGCAGGTGCTCGCCACCTCCGCCCCCGCGATCGACTCGCAGTACACGCCGAACCTCTCGGCGTACACCACCGCGTTCGCGTACAACGACTACGGCGTCGCCGCGGCGCAGGCGGTCATCATCGCCCTGGCCGCGTTCGCGCTGTCGTTCGTCTTCCTCGCGATCACCAACAGGAAGCCCAAGGAGGAGCGGGAAGCCGCCGCCGGGAAGAAGGGGGCGCGCGCATGACCGCCACAGAGGCCAGACCGACCACGGACGAGTCCGCCGCCGACAAGGCGGAGCACAAGCGCGCCGCACAGGCCGCCGAGGCGAAGGTGAGTCGGCCGTCGAGGGCCGGGAGCACGCCGGGCGCGGGCACGAAGCCGGCGACCCGGATCATCGTCACGGCGATCCTCGCGGTCGTCGCGCTGTACTTCCTCGTCCCCGTCTACTACGTCGTGGTCGCGGCCACGAAGACGACGGCCGACCTGTTCAGCACCAACGGGTTCCTGTTCGCGCAGATGAACCTCTGGCAGAACCTCACGATGGTGTTCACCTACGACGACGGCATCTTCGTGCGCTGGTTCCTCAACTCGGTGCTCTACGCCGGCGTGGGCGCGCTCATCGCCACGTACTTCGCGGCGGCCGGCGGCTACGCGCTCGCGAAGTACCGCTTCCGGGGATCGAACATCGTATTCGGCACCATCCTCGGAGGCGTGCTCGTGCCCGGCACGGCGACCGCGCTGCCGCTGTTCCTGCTGTTCAGCAGCATGGGGCTCGCGAACACCTACTGGTCGGTGCTCATCCCGTCGCTCGTCTCGCCGTTCGGCCTGTTCCTCTGCCGGATCTACGCGCAGGCGTCGGTGGAGGACGCGGTGATCGAGTCGGGCCGCATCGACGGGGCGAGCGAGCTGCGGATCTTCCACACGCTCGCGCTCCGCTCGATGACGCCCGCGCTCGTGACGGTGTTCCTCTTCCAGCTGGTCGGCATCTGGAACAACTACTTCCTGCCGCTGATCATGCTGGCCGACTCGAAGCTGTACCCGATCACGCTCGGCCTCAACAACTGGCGGAGCCAGGTCGACCGGCTGCCGGAGTTCTACCAGCTGACCACGGGCGGCGTGCTCGTCTCGATCATCCCGCTCATCGCGGCGATGATCGTGCTGCAGCGGTTCTGGCGCGGGGGCCTCACCGACGGCGCGGTGAAGGGCTGACCCGGGCGCTCCGCGACGACCCGGACGGCCGGGCAGGGCGACCTGCCCGGCCGTCCGCGCATTCGGCGCGTCGCCCCCCGACCCACGATGATGGGAGCGCGGCACGTCGCCGCGCCCGCCCACGCGCAAGGAAGCCCATGACGCACGCCCTCCCCTTCTTCGAGGACTTCGCCCCCACGACGGGCCCGGCCCGCCGCCCCCGTTCCTGCCTGCACTCGGATGCCCCGCGCATCGTGCTGAACGGCGACTGGCGTTTCCGCCTCTCCCCCACGGCCCGCGGCCTCTCCGACGAGATGGCCGACCCGGCGTTCGACGACTCCGGCTGGGACGAGATCCCCGTGCCGAGCCACTGGGTGCTCGGCCAGGACGGCCGCTTCGGCCTCCCCGCGTACACGAACGTGCAGTACCCGTTCCCCGTCGAGCCGCCCTTCGTGCCCGACGAGAACCCGACCGGCGACTACCGCGTCGAGATTGACGTGCCCACCGACTGGCAGTCGCTCGAGCGCGTCGTGCTCCGCTTCGAGGGCGTCGAGTCGGCGTTCGCGGTGTGGCTGAACGGCCATGCGGTCGGCACCGCGATGGGGTCGCGCCTCTCGCACGAGTTCGACGTCACCGAGTTCCTCCGCCCCGGCGCCAACGTGCTCGCGGTGCGCGTGCACCAGTGGTCGATCGGCAGCTACCTCGAGGACCAGGACCAGTGGTGGATGCCCGGAATCTTCCGCGACGTCACCCTCCTCGGCCGTCCCGAGGGCGGCATCGACGACGCGTGGACCCGCGCGGAGTACGACCACGTGACGGGCGCGGGCACCGTGCACGTCGAGGTCGACGCGGAGCCCGCCGCGTTCCCCGTCACGCTCGAGGTCGAGGACCTCGGGATCCACGTCACCTGGGACACCCCCGAGGACGTCGCGCCCGTCCACGTCGCGCACGTCGAGCCGTGGAGCGCCGAGAGCCCCACGCAGTACCAGGGCTTCCTCCGCACCAACGTGGAGGCGCTCTCCATCCGCCTCGGCTTCCGCACCGTGCGCATCGAGGGCGACCGGTTCCTCGTCAACGGCCGCCGCGTCGTCTTCCACGGCGTCAACCGGCACGAGGCCCACCCGGAGCGCGGCCGCGTCTTCGACGAGGACCACGCGCGCGCCGACATGCTGCTGATGAAGCAGCACAACGTCAACGCGATCCGCACGAGCCACTACCCGCCGCACCCCCGCGTCCTCGACCTCGCCGACGAGCTCGGCTTCTGGGTCATCGACGAGTGCGACCTCGAGACCCACGGCTTCGAGTTCGGCGGCTGGGTCGGCAACCCCAGCGACGACCCGCGCTTCGCCGACCACTACCTCGACCGCATCGAGCGCACCGTCGAGCGCGACAAGAACCACCCCTCGATCGTCATGTGGTCCCTCGGCAACGAGGCGGGCACGGGACGCAACCTCGCCGCCATGTCGGCCTGGGTCCACCGCCGCGACCCGGGACGCCCCGTGCACTACGAGGGCGACTACACGGGCGAGTACACGGACGTCTACTCGCGCATGTACTCGAACCTGCAGGAGACCGAGTCCATCGGCAGCGACGTGATCCCGGGCGACCTGCTCGGCTGCTCGCCCGCCGAGGGCATGCGCCAGCGCACCAAGCCCTTCATCCTCTGCGAGTACGTGCACGCGATGGGCAACGGCCCCGGCCAGATCGGCGAGTACGAGGACCTCGTGCTCCGCTACCCGCGCCTCCACGGCGGCTTCGTGTGGGAGTGGCGCGACCACGGGATCCTCACCGAGACCGCGGACGGCGAGGCCTTCTACGCGTACGGCGGCGACTTCGGCGAGGTCGTGCACGACGGCAACTTCGTGATGGACGGCATGGTCCTGCCCGACGACACCCCCACGCCCGGCCTCGCCGAGTACAAGGCCGTCGTGCAGCCCATCGCGTTCCGGCTCGAGCGCGACGGCGGATCCGCGTCCCTCGTCGTGGAGAGCCGGTACCACTCCGTCTCCACCGCGCACACGAGCCTCGCGTGGGTGCTCGCGGTCGACGGCGACGACATCGCGACCGGCGTCCTCGACGCCGAGCCCGTCGCGGCCGGCGACACCGTGCGGATCCCGCTGCCCGCCGACGCGCTCGACGCGGGCGACCTTGCGGCCGACCGCGAGCGCGGCCCCGCGCCCGAGGTGTGGCTCACCGTGCAGGCGATCCTCCGCGACGACGAGCCGTGGGCCGAGGCGGGCCACGTGGTCGCCGTCGAGCAGTTCGACCTCACGGCCGCGCCCCGCCCCGCCGTGCCCGCGCGCTGGGTCGACGCCGACGAGGAGGCGTACCCGGACGCCGGCGCCACGCGCCTCACCCTGGGCGACGGCGAGTTCGACCTCGCCACGGGCCGGCTCGTCCGCCTCGGCGGCCTCGACGTCGACGGCCCGCGCCTCGAGCTGTGGCGCGCGCCCACCGACAACGACCGCAGCGACAGCAGCGGCTCCTACGAGCTGGCCGACCCGCGCCTCACCTTCGGCAGGGGCGTGCCCGGGCCGTCGAGCGAGGCGCGCTGGCGCGGGGCGGGCCTCGACCGGCTGACGCACCGGGTCCGCTCGGTGAAGGCCGGCTCCGGCTCGCTCACCGTCGTCGTGCGCACGAGCGCCGCGCAGTCCTTCGACTCGGTCGACACGACGTACTGCTGGACCGAGGGCGCCGACGGCGACCTGGGCCTCCGCGTCGACATCGTGCCGAGCGCCGGGTGGGCGATCACCTGGCCGCGCGTCGGGATCCGCATCGACCTCCCCGCGAGCGTCACGAACGCGGAGTGGTTCGGCACCGGGCCGCTCGAGTCGTACCCGGACTCGCGTCGCGCCGCGCTCGTCGGCCGGTTCTCCTCCCTCGTCGACGACCTGGGCGCCGTGTACTCGCGGCCGCAGGAGACCGGGCACCGCAGCGATCTGCGGGAGCTCGAGCTCGGCACGTTCGACGGCGAGGGCGGCATCGTGATCCAGGCGCTGCCCGACATCGCGGGCCGCCGCCCCGGCTTCACGGCCTCGCGCCACACGCCGCAGGAGCTCGACCGCGCGGCGCACCCGCACGAGCTGCCCGCGAGCGAGGCGGTGCACCTTTACATCGACGCCGCGCAGCACGGGCTGGGCTCGCGCGCGTGCGGCCTCGACGTGCTGCCCGAGCACCAGCTGTGGCCGTCGGCCCGGACGCTGGAGCTCACCATCCGCAGCCGCTGACGGCGGAGCACGTGACGGGCCGCCCCACCGGCGGCCCGTCGCTCGCCCTCCGGCCGGAGGGCGGGCAAGCTGGAGACGACGGCGTCCGATGGCGGGCGCGAGGAGGACGCATGACCGACACCATCGAGCAGGGCACCGCGGGCACCAACTGGGCCGGCAACTACGCCTACCGGGCACGGACCGTGCACGCACCGACGAGCATCGAGGGGCTGCGGACCATCGTCCGCGACGCGTCGAGGATCCGCGTGCTGGGATCCCGCCACTCGTTCAACGACATCGCCGACTCCGAGGAGCTGGTCTCGCTCGCCGAGCTCCCGGCCGACCTCGTGATCGACCGCGACGCGAGCACCGCCACCTTCTCCGCGGGCCTCGCCTACGGGAAGCTCGCGGAGCTCCTCGGCGAGGAGGGCCTCGCGATCCACAACCTCGCGTCGCTGCCGCACATCTCGGTGGCGGGCGCGATCGCGACGGCGACCCACGGATCCGGCATCGGCAACGGCAACCTCGGCACGGCCGTCGCGGCCCTCGAGCTGATCACGGCTGACGGCGAGACGGTCACGTACCGCCGCGGAGACGACGACTTCGACGGCGTCGTGGTGGGCCTCGGCGCGCTCGGCGTGGTCACGCGCGTGACCCTCGACGTCGAGCCCTCCTACCTCGTGCGCCAGCGCGTCTTCGAGGGGCTCTCCTGGGACGCGTTCGACCGGAACCTCGAGGACGTCTTCAGCGCCGCCTACAGCGTGAGCGTCTTCACGCGCTTCGGCGAGGCCACCGACCAGGTGTGGCTGAAGAGCCGCGTGCAGCTGGGCGTCGACGGCCAGCCCGAGGACGAGGTCGTCATGGAGGAGTACTTCGGGGCGCCCGCCGCCACCGAGGAGCGCCACCCGATCCTCGGGATCGACCCGGTGAACAGCACCTCCCAGCTCGGGGTCGTCGGCCTCTGGTCCGACCGCCTCTCGCACTTCAAGATGGGCTTCACGCCGAGCGACGGCGAGGAGATCCAGTCGGAGTTCCACGTGCCGCTCGACCGCGCCGTCGAGGCCGTGCAGGCGCTCCGCGCGATGGGCGACCGGATCCGTCCGATCCTCCTCGTCTGCGAGCTCCGCGCCGTCGCCGCCGACGAGCTGTGGCTGAGCCCGCAGCACGGGCAGGCCACGATCGGCCTGCACTTCACGTGGAAGCGCGAGCAGGAGGCCGTGGAGGCGCTGCTCGTCGAGCTCGAGGCGGCGATCCGCCCGTTCGGCGCGCGCCCGCACTGGGGCAAGGTCTTCACGGCCACGGCGGCCGACATCGTCCCGCTGTACCCGCGCGCGGGCGACTTCCTCGCCCTCGCCGAGCGCCTGGACCCGGCGGGCAAGTTCCGCAACGCCTGGTTCGAGCGCTCGCTCCGCGGCTGAGCCGCATCCGCCGCTGACCGGCACCGCACCCGCGATCCCGACGCGCCGAGGCTTCTCCCCCGGCCGCGGGAATCACGGGTCGGCGTCGCGCTCGGCGCGTAGGGTGAGCACCATGGCGCCCGAGACCTCCTCCTACGTGCCCGCCCCCGGGCGGATCACGATGTTCTCCACCACCTGGTGCGGCTACTGCCGCCGGCTGAAGTCGCAGCTCGATCGAGCGGGCATCGGCTACGACGAGGTGGACATCGAGCAGGTGCCCGGCACCGCGGAGCTCGTGGCCGCCATCAACGGCGGCAACCAGACCGTCCCGACCGTCCTCTTCCCCGACGGCTCGTCCGCCACCAACCCGTCGCTCGCCGACGTGACCGCGAAGGTGGCCTGAGCCATGCAGCACCACGACCTCAGCGTCATCCCCGACTTCCTCGCCGCGTGGATGCGCGAGCAGCGCTGGTTCGCCTCGAAGGGCACCGAGCCGCGCCTCGAGCGCATCGGCGGCTGGAGCTTCAGCGACGAGGGCTGGTTCGCCCGCATCGAGACGCACCTGATCATCGACCACGGCAGCGCGAAGCCCGTCCTCTATCAGGTGCCGCTCACCTACCGGCAGGCGCCGTTGGAGGAGCTGAAGCCCTTCCACATCGGCTCGATCGTCGAGGACGACGGCGTCGAGCTGCACGTCTACGACGGGCCGCACGACCCGGCGTACGCGTGGGCGCTGATCCGCACGATCCTCGACGAGCGCGAGGCCGACGTCGACGAGACCTCGCTGGGCGCGACCGCCCGCGGCCAGCGCCAGCCGGGCGTGGAGATCGCGACCGTCGTCGGATCCCACGTGCTCTCGGGCGAGCAGTCGAACACCTCGATCATCTACGACATGGTCTCCGCCGACGGCACGGCCGCGAACTCCATGATCGTCAAGGTCTTCCGCGCGCTGCACCACGGCGAGAACCCCGACGTCGTGCTCCAGTCCGCCATCGCGGGCGCCGGATCCCGGCTCGTGCCGCAGACCATGGGCAGCGTGCTCGCCGAGTGGAGCGACTCCGGCCGCGAGGTGGGGCACGCCGTCGGGCACGTCGCCTTCGCGCAGGAGTTCCTCCCCGGCGTCACCGACGCCTGGCGCGTCGCGCTCCGCGCGGCCGAGGCCGACGAGGACTTCCAGGCGCAGGCCCGGGCGCTCGGCGAGGCGACCGCCGACGTGCACGCCACGCTCGCGGCCGCCCTGCCCACCGTCGAGGCGACCCCCGAGGTCATCGAGGGGATCATGGTCAGCTTCCGCCGTCGCCACGCGACCGCCGAGCGCGAGGTCCCCGAGATCGCCGCCTTCCACGACGCCATCGCGAGCGTCTACGACGCCGCCGAGCACGGCGAGTGGCCGAAGCTGCAGCGCATCCACGGCGACTACCACCTCGGCCAGGTGCTCTCCGTGCCGAACCGCGGCTGGGTCCTCCTCGACTTCGAGGGCGAGCCGCTCCGCCCCATGCACGAGCGCTCGCTGCCCGACGTCACGCTCCGCGACGTCGCCGGCATGCTCCGCTCGTTCGACTACGTGGCCGGCTCCTACGCGCTCGCGCACCCGGGCAAGTCGGCGGCGTCGTGGGCGTCGGACGCGCGTCGCGCGTTCGTCGACGGCTACATCGCCCGCTCCGGCACCGACCTCCGTGCGAACCGGGCGCTGCTCGACGCGTTCGAGATCGACAAGGCCGTGTACGAGGCGATCTACGAGGTCCGCAACCGTCCCGGCTGGCTGTCCATCCCGCTGCAGGCCGTCGCCCGCCTCGCCACCCGCTCGAGCACCATCGGCCGGGAGACCACGCCCGGCGCGACGGGTCCGCGCGAGGCGGGGCCGATCTCCTCCTGACGCGACCGCGCCCTCCCTGGGGGCGATCTCCGCGCGCGATGGGGCTGTGCAGCTAGCGTGACGGGACGCGCCGTCCCGCCTGGGCGCGTCCTCACCCGGACGGAGACCCCATGCTCGGCTGGATCCTCCTCGCGCTCGTGGGCGTGGGACTCGTCGCCCTGTCCGTCCCGGTCGGGCCCGCGGACCCGCCGTCCGGGTGGTGGGGCGTCGCGGGAGGGATCCTCGTGGTCCTCGGCGCGGTGGTCGAGGCCGTCCGCGGGCGACGCGGTGGGCGGCGGCGGCAGCTCCGTCGGTAGGCTCGACGGATGACCGACCCCGCCGTCCCGGCCGTCTCCGAGTCCTCCTCCCCCACCCCTCCCGTCGCGGACCAGCGCCCCATCGAGCGCACGTTCCACGGCGACACCTTCGTCGACCGGTACGAGTGGCTGCGCGACAAGGACGACGCCGACGTCATCGCGCACCTGGAGGCCGAGAACGCGTACACGGAAGCCGCGACGGCGCACCTGGAGCCGCTGCGCGAGCGGATCTTCACGGAGATCAAGGACCGCACCCAGGAGACCGACCTCTCGGTCCCCGTGCGCGAGGGCGACTGGTGGTACTACGCGCGCACGGTCGAGGGGTCGCAGTACGCGATCCGCTGCCGGCGGCCGGTCCAGGGTCCGGACGACTGGACCCCGCCCGTCATCGAGGCAGCCGACGACGGCGTCGCGGTCGAGGGCGAGCAGGTGCTCCTCGACTCCAACGCCGAGGCGGAGGGCCACGAGTTCTTCTCCCTCGGCGCGTTCGAGGTCAGCCCCGACGGATCGCTCCTCGCCTACTCGGTCGACGTCGAGGGCGACGAGCGCTTCACGCTCCGGATCCGCGACCTCGCCACGGGCGAGGACCTCGCCGACGAGATCCCCGGCACCAGCCACGGCGCCACCTTCTCGGCGCACGGCGACCATCTCTTCTACGTCACGGTCGACGACGCCTGGCGCCCCGACACCGTGTGGCGCCACCGCGTCGGCACGCCCGCCGCGCAGGACGTGAAGGTCTTCACCGAGCCCGACGAGAGCTACTTCACGGGCTTCGGCATGACCCGCAGCCGCCAGTACCTCGTGATCCAGGTCGGCTCGAAGATCACGACCGAGGTGCTGCTGCTCGACGCCGGCGACCCCACGGGCACCTTCCGCCCGGTGTGGCCCCGCCGCCACAGCGTCGAGTACGACGTCGACCACGCGGTCATCGACGGCAGCGACCGGCTCCTCATCCTGCACAACGACGGCGCCACCAACTTCGAGCTGATCGACGTGCCCGCCGACGACCCGACCTCGACGACCGACCGCCAGGTCGTCATCCCGCACGACGACGACGTGCGCCTCGAGGACGCCAGCGCGTTCGCCGACCACGTCGTCGTGTCGTACCGCCGCGAGGGCCTCACCCGCGTCGGCGTGATCCCCTTCGACCGGGTCCTCGACGGCGAGCAGCTGCACGAGATCGCGTTCGACGAGCCGATCTACACGGTCGGCACCGCCGGCAACCCCGAGTTCGCGCAGCCCACCGTGCGCCTCGGCTACACGAGCCTCGCGACGCCGGCCCACCACCTACGACTACGTGCTCGCCACCCGCGAGCTCCGCCTCCTCAAGCAGCAGCCCGTGCGCGGCGGCTACGACCCCGACGACTACGTGCAGACCCGCGAGTGGGCGACTGCGGAGGACGGCACCGAGATCCCGCTGTCGGTCGTCTACAAGCGCGGCCTCGTGCACCCCGGTACACCCGCGCCGCTCCTGCTGTACGGCTACGGCTCGTACGAGGCGAGCATCGACCCGTCGTTCTCCATCGCGCGGCTCTCGCTGCTCGACCGGGGCATGGCGTTCGTGATCGCGCACGTGCGCGGCGGCGGCGAGATGGGCCGGCGCTGGTACGACGAGGGCAAGACGATCGCGAAGCGCAACACCTTCACCGACTTCGTCGCAGCGGCCGACCACCTCATCGCCCGCGGGTGGACGAGCCCCGACCGCCTCGTCGCCGAGGGCCGGAGCGCCGGCGGCCTGCTGATGGGCGCGGTCGCGAACATCGCGCCCGACCGCTTCGCCGGGATCCTCGCGGGCGTGCCGTTCGTCGACGCGCTCACGAGCATCCTCGACCCGTCGCTGCCGCTCACCGTGATCGAGTGGGACGAGTGGGGCGACCCGCTGCACGACCCCGAGGTGTACGCGTACATGAAGTCGTACACGCCGTACGAGAACGTGCGCGAGGGCGTGCAGTACCCGCGGATCCTCGCGGTCACGAGCCTCAACGACACGCGCGTCCTCTACGTCGAGCCCGCGAAGTGGACGGCCCGCCTCCGCGAGGTCGGCGCGCCCGTGCTGCTGCGCACCGAGATGCAGGCGGGCCACGGCGGCAAGTCGGGCCGGTACGACGCCTGGCGCGAGCGCGCCTCCGACTACGCGTGGGTGCTCGACGTGGCGGGGCTCGCCTAGCGCGCCTCCGCCTCCCGCCGCCGGTCGACCCGACGGGCGCGACGCGTCTCCCCTAGTGTGGATCCCTGACACGGGGTGCCCACGAGGGCTGAGATGAGACCCGTCGCACCTGATCCGGTTCGCACCGGCGGAGGGATGTCATCATGAGCGCTGCGCGCCCATCCACCCACGAGACCACGGGAGCGGGGACCGCCTCGGCGGACCTCCTCCGCCTGCTGCGGGAGCGCACGCCGCTCGTGCAGTGCATCACGAACGCCGTCGTCACCGGCTTCACCGCGAACGTCCTCCTCGCGCTCGGCGCCGCGCCCGCGATGACGGACGTGCCGACCGAGGCGGGGCCGTTCGCGCGGATCGCGTCGGGCGTGCTCGTCAACCTCGGCACGCCGCACGCCGAGCAGCGGGAGGCCGCGGTCGAGGCCGCGCACGCGGCGCGCGAGGCGGGCACGCCGTGGGTGCTGGATCCCGTCGCGGTCGGCGCCCTGCCGGTGCGGACGCGGCTCGCGCACGAGCTGGTGGCGCTGTCGCCCACGATCGTGCGCGGCAACGCATCGGAGGTCATCGCGCTCGCGACCGGCGGCGTCGGCGGACGCGGGGTCGACGCGACCGACGCGGTGGAGGCGGCGCTCGACGCCGCGACGCTCCTCGCGCGCACCTACGGCACGGTCGTCGCGGTGTCGGGTCCCGTCGACCACATCACGGACGGCCACCGCGTCGTGCGCGTGCACACGGGCGACGCGCTCCTGACGAAGGTGACCGGCGGGGGCTGCGCGCTCGGCGCCGTGATGGCGGCGTTCGCGTCGCTGGAGCCGGATCCGCTGCGGGCCGCCGTGGCCGCGACGAGCGTGTACACGATCGCCGCGGAGGTCGCCGCCGAGGGCGCGCGCGGACCCGGATCGTTCGCGGTGGCGCTCCTCGACGCCCTCGACGCGATCACGCCCGAGCTCGTCGCCCACCGCGAGCGCCTCTCGTGAGCGCGCTCGACCTCTCCGTCTACCTCGTCACCGACCCCGCGCTCTGCGGCGAGCGCGGCGTGCCCGCGGTCGTCGCGGCGGCGGTCGCGGGCGGGGCGACGGCCGTGCAGATCCGCGACAAGCACGCCAGTGCGGCCGACCTGCTGGCGACCGTGACGGCGGCGGCCGACGCGATCGACGCGCACGCGTCCGCGCACCCGGACGCCGCCCGTCCGCTGCTGCTCGTCGACGACCGCGTCGACGTCGTCCTGGCGGCCCTCGCGCGCGGCACGCGCGTGGACGGCGTGCACGTCGGGCAGTCCGACGTCCCGGCCGAGCTGGTCCGGCGGATGCTCGACGCGGCGAGCCCCGACCGGCGGCTCGTCGTCGGCCTCACCGCGAACACGCCCGCGCACGTCGAGGCGGTGCGCGCGCTCCCGGCCGGCACCGTCGACTACCTCGGCGTCGGCGTGATCCGCCCCACCAGCACCAAGCCCGACCACCCGGCGCCGCTCGGCCACGACGGGTTCGGGATCATCGCGGGGCTCTCCCCCGTGCCCTGCGTCGCGATCGGCGGCGTGGACGTGCGGGACGTCGCGGCGATCGCGGCGGCGGGCGGCGCGGGCACGGCCGTCGTGTCGGCGATCTGCGCGGCCGAGGATCCCGCGGCCTCGGCGCGCGAGCTCGCGGCCGAGTGGGCGCGCGTGCGCGGGGCGGGCGGCGGCGACGACGTCGGGGCGGAGGTCGCGGAGGCGGGCACCGCGACGGCCACGGCCGAGTCCCCGGAGGCGGACGCGACGGGCACTCCGCGCCCCGCTGCCGATCCGTCCCGCGTCCCGCGCGTCCTCAGCATCGCGGGCACGGATCCGACGGGCGGCGCCGGCATCCAGGCCGACCTCAAGTCCATCGCGGCGAACGGCGGCTACGGCATGGCCGTCGTCACGGCGCTCGTGGCGCAGAACACGCGGGGCGTGCGGGAGATCCACGTGCCGCCCGTGGCGTTCCTGCGCGCGCAGCTCGACGCCGTCTCGGACGACGTGGCGATCGACGCCGTGAAGATCGGCATGCTCGGCTCGGCCGCCGTGGTCGACGAGGTGGCGGACTGGCTGCGCGCGGTGCGCCCGCCCGTCGTGGTGCTGGATCCGGTCATGGTCGCGCAGTCCGGCGACGCCCTCCTCGACGACGACGCCACGGACGCGCTCCGCCGCCTCCTGCCGCTCGCCGACGTCGTGACGCCGAACCTGCCCGAGCTCGCGGCGCTCCTCGGCGAGCCCGAGGCCGACGGCTGGGACCAGGCGCTCGCGCAGGGCCGCGCGCTGGCGGACCGGCACCGGGTGCGCGTCATCGTCAAGGGCGGCCACCTGCGCGAGGACGACTGCCCGGACGCGCTCGTGTCACCCGGTGCGCCCGGCGCGCAGGCCGCGGTCGACGTGGTCGCCGGTCCGCGCATCGCGACGACGAGCACGCACGGCACCGGCTGCTCGCTGTCGAGCGCCCTGGCGACGCTGCACCCGCGCCGCGGCGACTGGCTCGCGGCGCTCACGGAGGCGAAGGGCTGGCTCACCGGATCCCTCGCGCGAGCCGAGGACCTCGACGTGGGCGCGGGCGCCGGCCCGCTCGACCACCTGCGGACCCTCTGGGACGCCGCGGGGACGCACGCGGGACCCGTCACCGCGGAGATGTGGGCAGGATCCGCGGATCTCCGCCGGGAGATCGACGAGCTCGCGTTCGTCCGCCGCCTCGGCGACGGCAGCCTGCCCGAGGCGTGGTTCTCGCACTACCTCGCGCAGGACGCGATCTACCTCCGCGCGTACTCCCGTGTGCTCGCCCGGGCCAGCCAGCTCGCGCCGACGCCCGCGGCGCAGGTCGCCTGGGCGCGCTCCGCGGCCGACGCGATCGCCGCCGAGTCCGCGCTGCACGAGGAGTGGCTGGCCCGGCACCCCGCGCCCGCGGTCGTCGGACCCGTGACGCGCGCGTACGTCGACCACCTCCTCGCGCACGCGGCGGCGAGCGACTACGCCGTCCTCGTCGCGGCGCTGCTGCCGTGCTTCACGATCTACGCGGACGTGGGCACCCGGCTCCGGGCGGCGGGATCCGCGGCGGCGGCGGCCGGTGCCGCGCACCCGTACGCGGCGTGGCTGGAGACCTACGCCGATCCGGCGTTCGCGGCCGCGACGGAGCACGCGTGCGCGCTGGTGGACGAGGCGGCCGTGCTCGCGGGACCCGGGCGACGCGCGGCGATGCTCGAGGCGTCCCGCGTCTCCGCGGCCTACGAGCGCGACTTCTTCCGCGCCCCGGAGGCGCTCGGCTGATCCGGAGTCCGCCCCGCTCCGCCCCTCCCCGCCTCGGCGAGCCGGGCGGCCGGGCGGACGCCTCCCCGCGTCACACGGCTGACGGCACGGCAGGCCCCCGCTACGCTCGGGCCCTGTCCCCCGCCCGTCTCGGCGTCCCCGGACCGTCCGCCCGTCCGCCCCTCCGGGCTCCCGGTAGCCCGTCGTCCTCCCGCGTGACCGCCTCCACCCGGAGCGGCCCGCGGACGCGCCCGTCCTCCCCGAAAGCCGAGCACATGACCACGACCACCTCGCGGCCCACCCGCTCCGAGCGCCTCGACGCCCTTCCCTGGACGCGGGCGCACTCGCGCATCCTCGGCGGCAGCGGCGTCGGCTGGGCGCTCGACGCCATGGACGTCGGCCTCATCTCGTTCGTCATCGCGCAGCTGGCGGTGGTGTGGAAGGCGGACGCCGGCCAGCTCGGCCTCGTCGCATCCGCCGGGTTCCTCGGCATGGCGATCGGCGCGAGCGTGGGCGGGCTCCTCGCCGACCGGCTCGGCCGCCGCCAGGTGTTCGCGCTCACGCTGCTGGTCTACGGCCTGGCGACGGGCGTCTCCGCGCTCGCGATGTCGGTGGGGGCCCTCATCGCGCTCCGCTTCGTCGTGGGCCTGGGGCTCGGCGCCGAGCTGCCGGTCGCGTCGACGCTCGTGAGCGAGTTCGCGCCGGCGCGGATCCGCGGCCGCGTCATCGTGATCCTCGAGTCGTCCTGGGCGGTGGGCTGGACCGCGGCGGCGCTCATCGGCTACCTCGTCATCCCGTCGAGCGACGACGGCTGGCGGTGGGCGCTCGCGCTCGGCGCCGTCCCCGCCGTGTGGGCGATCTTCGTGCGGCTGCGGCTGCCGGAGTCGGTGCGGTTCCTCGAGGCGAAGGGCCGGCACGCGGAGGCCGAGCGGGTCGTGCGCGATCTGGAGGGGGCGGCGGGGGCGGATCCGGCCCCGGACGCGGTTCCGGAGACGCCGACGGACCTCATGGCCGACGCCGCCGCCGACGCCGCGGCCCCCGCGCCCCGCGAGCGCCTCTTCGGCGCGCGACTCCGCCGCCGCACGCTGTCCCTCTGGATCGTGTGGTTCTGCGTCAACTTCGCGTACTACGGCGCCTTCATCTGGCTGCCGACGCTGCTCGTGGCGCAGGGCTTCTCGCTCGTGCGGTCGTTCGCGTACACGCTGCTCATCACGCTCGCGCAGCTGCCGGGCTACGCCGTGTCCGCCTGGCTCGTCGAGCGCTGGGGCCGCCGCGTGACGCTCGCGGTCTTCCTCGCGGGATCCGCCGTGTCCGCCGGCCTCTTCGGCACCGCCGACGACGTGACCTCGATCCTCGTGTTCGGCTCCCTCATGTCGTTCTCGAACCTCGGCGCGTGGGGCGCGCTCTACGCCGTGACCCCGGAGCTCTACCCGACGCGGGTACGCGCGACGGGCGCGGGCAGCGCGGCGGGCTTCGGGAGGCTCGCGTCGATCATCGCGCCGCTGTGCGTGCCGCCGCTCCTCGCGCTCGGCGGCGTCGCGCTGCCGTTCGGCGTCTTCGCCGCCGTCTTCGCGTTGGCCGCCGCGGCCGCGCTCACCCTGCCGGACCTCCGCGGCGCGGCCCTCGAGGACTGACCGCCGCTACGCTCGGAGCACCCGACCCGAGGAGCGCGCATGACCGGCACGACGATCCTGGTCTACGCCGTGCTGGCGGTCGTCGTGGTCCTCATCGCGTTCGCCGTCATCGGCACCTCGCGCTCGAACCCCACGCAGGACGCGCAGGACGCCGTCGCCCGCGAGCGCCGCGCCGCCCGCAAGGCCGAGCACGCACGCCGCCGGGCCGAGCGCGGCTAGCGCCTCCCCGCACGCACGACGCCCCCGCGACCAGCAGGTCGCGGGGGCGTCGTCGTGCAGGTCGCGACACCTACGCGGCCAGCGCCTCCTCGAGCAGGTGCGAGAGGGCGTCGAGCTGGACGGACGTCGATCCGGCCTCGTCGAAGTCCTCGCCGTCGAGCGCGCGCGCCGCGAGGCCCGCCTTGCTGTCGATGAGCTCGGCGATCTTCGCGTCGATGGTCTGCGCCTGCCACCGATGCCGCTGGTGCCGCGAGCGCTGGTCGTGACACGACGCGCAACCGTTCACACCATTCGCGGGTCCTAAGCACACTTCGGCCCCGCCATCCGCACCCTGTGCACAACGCGCGCCCAGGAGCTGCCGGAGGAGGACTGTAGGTGCGTTCCCGACTGGAGGAGAACATGAGATCTCGATCGCTCAAACGCCTCGCGCTCCTGGTGGCGCTCACACTCGCACCGCTCGCCGCCACTCCACCCGCCTTCGCCGCCGGTCCCCCCGGACATGGCTTACGGGTCTTGTCGGACTCGCGGCCCGCTCCCCAGACGAGCGCTGCACTCACCCCTCACCGACTCGCCGAGCTGGGCAGGGCCCTTCAACGTGGGCCAGCACCACGTGACAGCGTCGCGACGGCTCACGGAGAACGGGTCACTTATCACGTCTCACCCGGCGTAGACATCGCCTTCACCTACGACTCATCTGGCAGCGCCGTCGTTGTCCCCGCCGCCCACGACGTCATCGACACATCGCTCGTCTCCGTCGGCTCGGATCCCTTCCCCTACGTCAGCCTCGACTCCACGGAGCAAGCGACCGGTGCCACCGCTGCGGCCGGGGGACTCGCCGCGACAATCTGCGCCGCACTTGGACCGGAGACGGGCGGTGTCGGGTGCGTCGCCGCAGGCGGCCTCGGCGTCACGATCGTGGCCATCGTCGCAGCCCACGGGGTCTGCCCCGACAATCAGAACTACCGCATCTACATCCTCAGCTTGGAAGGGCAGTGCCGAAATGACTGAACCGACGATTCGCAGGCGCAGGACGCGCGCCCTGGTGCTCACCGCGATCATCACCGCTTTCTACCTCTTCGCCACACTCGTAGTCGCCCCCCTCGCCGCTGGTGAGGACGCGATGACTCGCACGTATCCGGCCGGCGTGTTCGGTTTGCTTCTCTTCGCCTTCAGCTACTTCGTGCTCCTGAAGGTCCCTCGTCTCCTCGGCCGAGAAAGGCAGCAGTGAGCCGATACCCCGCACGCACGCGCGACGCCCCCGCGACCAGCAGGTCGCGGGGGCGTCGTCGTGCAGGTCGCGACAGCTACGCGGCCAGCGCCTCCTCGAGCAGGTGCGAGAGGGCGTCGAGCTGGACCGACGTGGATCCGGCCTCGTCGAAGTCCTCGCCGTCGAGCGCCCGCGCCGCGAGGCCCGCCTTGCTGTCGATGAGCTCGGCGATCTTCGCGTCGATGGTCTGCGCCGCGATGATCCGCCACGCGGTGACGGGCTCCTCCTGGCCGATGCGGTGCACGCGGTCGATGGCCTGCGTCTGCTCCGCGCTCGTCCAGCTGAGCTCCGCGAGCACCACGTTGGACGCCGCCTGCAGGTTGAGGCCGACGCCCGCCGCGGTGAGCGAGCACACCACGACCTGGACCTCGGGGTCGTTCTGGAAGGCGTCGATCGCGTGCTGGCGCGCGGCCGGGGTCTGGTCGCCGCGGATGGAGACGGACGTGATGTCGCGCTTCGCGAACGTGGCCTCCGCCTGGTCCATCACGTCGACGTGCTTGGCGAAGAACACCACCTTGCCGACCGAGCGCGCGAGCTGCGCGGCGTAGTCGGCCGCGAGCACCGCCTTCGCCTGGCCGATGCGGCGGACCATGGTGAACACGTTCTCGCCGGTCTTCTGCGCCTTGGCCTCGTCGAGCTCCGACTGCGCGACGAGCCGGATGAGGTGCGCGCGCTCGGCGGCGGGTCCGTCGAGCACGTCGGGCACCGTGGTGCCGCGGGCGCCGACGAGCGCCGTGAAGCGCTTCACGAGGCGCGCCGCCAGCTCGCGCTCGGCCTGGCGGATGGAGCGGCCCAGGTCGTCGTCGAGCTCGACGGGGAGGTCGGCGATGCGCTTGCTGGGCAGGTCGGTCGCCACGTCGATCTTGCGGCGGCGGACGATCCCGAGGTCGATGACCGCGCGGCGGGCTTCGGCGAAGAAGCCGGGGTCGGCCGGCGTGAGGCCCGCCTCCTCGAGCTCGCCCATGAGGCGGGACGTGGGCTTGTCCCCGTCGATCCAGCCGAGGAACTGCCAGATGGCGCGGAAGTCGTCGATGTCGTTGATGAGCGGCGTGCCCGTCAGCGCCATGAGCAGCGGGTTCGACTGGCGCTCCCGGATGCTCTCGGCGAGCGCCAGCACGAACTTGGAGCGCTGCGACTGGAGGTTCTTGATGAAGTGCGCCTCGTCGACGACCATGCCGCGGAAGCCGAGCGTGCGCAGCCAGCCGATGTGGCGGTCGAGCACCTCGTAGTTGACGATGACGACGTCGGCGAAGGCGTCGAGGCCCGCGCCGTCGCCGTGGATGACCGTGGCGCGGCGGTGCGGCGTCCAGCGCTCCACCTCGCGCTTCCAGTTCATCTTCACGACGTTCGGGACGACGACGAGCAGCGGGTACGCGTCGGCGACCGACGCGGCGAGCAGCGCCTGCGCGGTCTTGCCGAGGCCCGGCTCGTCGGCGAGCAGGAACTCGCGGTGGCCGAGGCGGACGCTCTCGAGGAAGCGGGCCTGGTGGCGCATGAGCTCGAGGTTCTGCGGCGACAGGCGGTCGATGCGCGGGCTCTCGGGGAGGTCCATGCTCGCGATGCCGCCGCCGGCGCCGTACTCGAACGACTTGAACAGCGGGCCGAGCAGCTCCCAGTTCGCCAGCAGGCGCGTGGGCGGCGCGGCGGGCGCGGGCCGGTCGAGGTCGGGCTCGAGGAACGGGTTCGCGAGCACGCGCGCCTTCACCGACGGCGGCACGACCTGGCGCTCGTGCAGCTTGGCGAGGGCGGGAATCCTCGGGCTCGGGCTCGGGCTCGTCCTCGACGACCATCTCCACGCCGCCGTCGAACAGCATGTGCTTGCGCATGGCGCGGGCGGCCTCGGAGAGCTTGGCGTCGGGATCCAGCAGCGGCAGCACCGAGGTGTCGCGCGCGGCGGTGCGGGCGAGGATGCTGGCGATGCCGTCGAGGCGCTTGAGCGTCTCGGCGCGCTCGGAGTCGCTGAGCGGGGTGGCCGGGTCCTTCGCGTGCGTGCGCTCCTCGCGCATGAGCACGGCGATGACCTGGAACTTCGTGCGGTTGACCGGCTTGAGCTTGCCGCGCTGGGCGGCCTGCTCGATCTCGCGCACGGCGCGCGCCAGGACGGGGATGAGCCCCTCGTTGTCGATCGTGCGCGTGCGGGCGGACGACCGCCGCTGGCCGGTGCGAGCCATGCAACTCCTTGTTCACTGCCGGGGCCAGGCCGTGCCTGCGCTCCCGGATCGGAAGGACTCAGCGCCCGTCGCGCACGGTGACGCGTGCGGTCGGACGGTGGCGAGGGGACCTTCCTCGAGCAACCGGGGTTCCGGGTCGGGGGTGGGATGCGGGTCCGCCGCCTGCGCCCGGCCGCCTCGGGGAGGACGGGCACATGAGGAGTTTAGGGCACGCCGGGACCGCCGCGTGCCCTGATCCGCCGCGCGTCCCCCGGCGATCCGTCCGGTGCCGGAGCGCATCCCGGCCCGGTCGCCGCGGGCCGTCCGGCCTACGCTGGACGGATGACGGATCAGGCGACACCCACCGGTACCAACGAGGCGGGCTCCCCCGGCCGCTACGTCGAGGAGGGTGAGTTCACCCGCGACACGAACTACATCGAGGACCGCATCCTCCGAGACGGCTCGCAGGGCTGGCCGGTCGAGGCCGGCCGCTACCGGCTCGTCGCGGCGCGCGCCTGCCCGTGGGCCAACCGCTCCGTGATCGTGCGCCGCCTGCT
The DNA here is from genome assembly GCF_030816895.1 of Clavibacter sp. B3I6. NCBI lineage: Bacteria > Bacillati > Actinomycetota > Actinomycetes > Micrococcales > Microbacteriaceae > Clavibacter > Clavibacter sp. B3I6. The sequence continues at coordinate 3,078,537 of NZ_JAUSYL010000001.1, read as the reverse complement.
CGGCCTCGAGGACGCCATCTCGCTCGGCCTCCCCGGCCCCACGCACGACGCCCGCAGCTGGACCTTCGACCTCGACCCCGACGGGCGCGACCCCGTCCTCGGCATCGAGCGCCTGCAGGAGGCGTTCTTCGCGCGCTTCCCCGACTACCCGCGCGGGATCACGGTGCCGGCCCTCGTCGACATCCCCTCCGGCCAGGTGGTCACCAACGACTACCCGCAGATCACGCTCGACCTCTCCACCGAGTGGACCGAGCACCACCGGGAGGGCGCGCCCGACCTCTACCCCGAGCACCTCCGCGCGGAGATCGACGAGGTCGCCGACCTCGTCTTTCGCGACGTGAACAACGGCGTGTACCGCTGCGGCTTCGCGGGATCGCAGGAGGCGTACGAGAAGGCGTACGACCGCCTCTTCTCCCGGCTCGACTGGCTGAGCGAGCGCCTCGCCACGCAGCGCTACCTCGTGGGCGACACGATCACCGAGGCCGACGTCCGCCTCTTCACCACGCTCGCGCGCTTCGACGCCGTGTACCACGGGCACTTCAAGTGCAACCGGCAGAAGCTCGCGGAGATGCCCGTGCTGTGGGCGTACGCGCGCGACCTGTTCCAGACGCCCGGCTTCGGCGACACCATCGACTTCGTGCAGATCAAGCAGCACTACTACCTGACGCACACCGACATCAACCCGACGCGCGTCGTGCCCGTCGGCCCCGAGACCTGGGGCTGGCTGGAGCCGCACGGGCGCGAGGAGCTGGGCGGTCGCCCCTTCGGCGACGGTACGCCCCCCGGTCCCGTCCGGGAGGGCGAGCGCGTACCCGAGGGCCACGGCGCCGTCCCGCGCGGCGGTCGCGAGACGCGTCCCTCGGAGGCCGCCCCGGCCGAGCTGCCCGCCGTCGACGCGCAGGACGCGTGATGGCCGACCGCACCGCCGTCCCGACCCGCAGCCGGCTCCTCTGGTGGGCGGGGCGCGAGTTCCCCGAGGCCGCACGCGCGCTCCGCGGGTCGCAGGCGGCCGGCACCACGGTGGATCGCCGCACCGCGGGCGAGCAGGGCCCGCCGCTCGACCTCGACGTCTGGCTGCCGCCGGATCACGACCTGGGTAAGACCGGATCCCCCGTCGTCGTGGTGTTCCCGCGGATCCGCGGCGACTGGCTGCCGTCGACCCTCGCCACGGAGCTCCGCGCGGTGGTCGTGAGCATGCCGACCGACGACGACGCGCTCGCCCTCGCCGGGATGCGCTGGATCGCGGCGCGCACGGCCGGCTGGAACGGGACGCCCGAGCGCCTCGGCGTCCTCGGCGACGGTCCGGGCGCCGACCTCGCGCTCCGCGTCACGGCCACGGCCCGCGACACCGGCGGGCCGTCCGTGCTGCGCCTGGTGCTCGTGAGCCCCTCGGGCACGCTGCCCTCGGGCGACATCGCCGCGGACGACAGCTCGCGCACCGGGTCCGGCCCGCGGGGCCTCCGCGACCTGCCGTCGAACCTCATCCACACGGGCGCCGGGGATCCCCGCCGTCAGCGCCTGGTGGCCGCCGTCTCCGAGCTGCGCGCCGCGGGCGTCAAGTCCCGGCTCGTGACGCTGCCGAACGCCGACCGCGGGTGGCTCGCGCTGCCCCGCGTGGATCCGCAGCTCACGCGCCGCTCGCTCGACGAGATCGTGGCCTTCCTCCGCCGCGGCCTCACGGAGGAGCGCGAGTTCGGCACTACCTCCGGGGTGGAGATGAGCTGACCGGCACCTTCACGAGGATGCCGGCCGCGATGAAGACGATCGCGGCGACGTACTGCAGCGACTGCCACGTCGTCGCCTCGACCGGGATCACGGCGACGGGGTTCCACATCACGGCGACGCCCGCGAGCAGCGCCGCGCTCCACCAGCTGCGGGCGCGGAGCGAGAACACGATCATGATGAGCGCGAGGATCGACACCGCGAACCGCACGACGGTGAAGAGGTCCCCGTCGATCACCGCGAACCCGGCCAGCAGCACGATGGCCCCGAGGAGCCCCGGGGCGAGCGACGGTCGGGTGAACGCGGGGGCGGCGGCGGGGGTGCGGGTCACGCGCCCAGTCTGCCAGCGCGGGCCGCTCGGGTCGCTCGGGCCGCTCGGGTCGCCGCGCCCGCTCGGATAGCGTGGAGGGCTCACCCGATCCCGCACCACCCGAGGAGCCCCCATGCGCGCCGTCGTCTACGAGGAGTTCGGCGCGACGCCCGTCGTCCGCGACCTGCCGGACCCCGTCCCCTCCGCGCGCGGGGTCGTCGTGCGCGTCGAGGCCACCGGCGTCTGCCGCAGCGACGCGCACGGCTGGCTCGGCCACGACGACGGCATCGCGCTCCCCCAGGTGCCGGGCCACGAGCTGGTCGGGCGGATCCACGCCGCGGGTCCCGAGGTCACGCGCTTCCGCGCGGGCGACCGCGTCACCGTCCCCTTCGTCTGCGCGTGCGGCCGCTGCCCCGAGTGCCTGGCCGGGAACGGCCAGGTGTGCCGCGACCAGACGCAGCCGGGCTTCACCCACTGGGGGTCCTTCGCCGAGCTGGTCGTGCTGCACGACGCCGACGTGAACCTGATCCCCGTGCCCGACGACCTCGACGCGGGCGCCGCCGCCCTCCTCGGCTGCCGGTTCGCCACGGCGTTCCGCGGGCTCGTGCACCGGGCGCGCATCCGGCCGGGCGAGCGCCTCGTCGTCGTCGGCTGCGGCGGCGTGGGCCTCAGCGCCGTGATGATCGGGGTCGCCGTGGGCGCCGAGGTCATCGCGGTCGACATCGACCCGGCCGCCCTCGCGCGCGCCACCGAGCTCGGCGCCGCGCACGCGATCGACTCGTCCGGGCTCGCCGAGGAGGACGTGCTCGCCGCGATCCGCACGGCCGCGCCCGAGGGCGTCCAGGTGTCGGTGGAGGCGCTCGGCCGCGAGTCGACCCTGCGGATCAGCCTGCTCGCGCTCGCGCCGACGGGCCGGCAGGTGCAGATCGGCCTGTTCGCGAGCGAGCCCGCGGTGCCGGTCCCCGTGATCATCGGCCGGGAGCTGAGCCTGCACGGCAGCCACGGCATGCCCGCGCACGACTACGCCGAGCTGATGGCGATGGTCGCGTCAGGCGCGCTCCGTCCGGAGCTGCTCATCGAGCACCGCATCCCGCTCGAGGACGCCCCGGCCGCGCTCGAGGCGCTGGCGTCGGGCGACCGCTCGGCGGGGATCACGCTGGTCGAGGTCGGCTGACCGCGCGGGGCGTGCGGGGCGCGCGGGCCTGCCGCCTAGAGCGCGCCCTGCAGCTCGGTGCCCGCCGGGATGGGCGCGAGGCGCGTCACCACGGCGGGGCCGGTGATCAGGCCCTCGAGCGACGCCACCATCCGCGCGACGGGCTCGCCCGCCCCGTGCGCATCGAGGGCCTCCGCGGACGACCACTTCTCGAGCATGACGATCGTGCCGTCGGGGGCGTCGTGGATGGCGTAGACCTCGCACCCGTCCTCCTCGTGGACCTCGGCAATGCCGCGGGAGAGGGCGGCGACGGCCTCGTCCCGCCTCCCCTCGACGGGCGTGAACACGGCGGTGACGACGACGGGCTGGGACATGGTGGCTCCTCGGGTGGGACGTGCGGGGTGGGACGGGACGGGGTGCGAGGGCCGACCGCGCGCAGGCGGGACCGGCCCCCAGGCGGAACGGCTCAGGGCCGCGGGATGTTCCGCAGGTTCGAGCGGGCGAGCTTCACGGCCTCGCCGACGCCGCCGTTCATCACGATCTTGGACATCGACAGCGCGAAGCCCTTCACCTGCGCGGCGGTGATCTCCGGCGGGATCGACAGGGCCATCGGGTCGGTCACGAGGTCGACGAGCGCGGGCCCGTCGTGCGCGAACGCGGCCTCGAGGGCGCCGCGGATGTCGGCCGGGTCCTCGACGCGCTGGGAGTGGATCCCGAGCGCGGCCGCGACGGCCGCGTAGTCGACCATGGGCACGTCGACCCCGAAGTCGGGGATCCCGTCGACCAGCATCTCCACCTTCACGAGACCGAGCGTCGAGTTGTTGAACACGACGACCTTCACCGGCAGCCCGTACGCGGCGACCGTGACGAGCTCGCCCATCAGCATGGACAGCCCGCCGTCGCCCGAGACCGAGACCACCTGGCGGCCCGGCTGGGCGACCTGCGCGCCGATGGCCATCGGCAGCGCGTTGGCCATGGACCCGTGCACGAGCGAGCCGAGCATCCGCCGGCGGCCGTTCGGGGTGAGGTAGCGCGCGCTCCACACGTTGCACATGCCGGTGTCGCTGAGGAAGACGGCGTCGTCGGCCGCGACCTCGTCGAGGATGCTCGCCGCGTACTCGGGGTGGATCGGCTTCAGCTTCTCCGCCTTCGACGTGTACGCGCCGACGACCTGCTCGACCTTCCTGTCCTGCTCCTTCAGCAGCTTCTCGAGGAACCGCCGGTCGGTCTTCCGCTGCACGAGCGGCAGCACCGCGCGGATCGTGGAGAGCGCGTCGCCGTGGATCGCGATGTCGACGTCGGTGCGTCGGCCGAGGCGCTCGGGCGCGATGTCGATCTGCGCCGTCCGCACCTCCTTGCCGGGCAGGAACTGGTCGTAGGGGAAGTCGGTGCCGATGAGGATCAGGAGGTCGGCGCCGGAGATGCCCGCGGCCGCCGCGCCGTAGCCGATGAGGCCCGTCATGCCCACGTCGAACGGGTTGTCCTGCTGGATCACGTCCTTGCCGCGCAGCGAGTGGCCGACGGGTGCGGCGATCCGGTCGGCCAGCTCCATGAGCTCGGCGTGCGCGGATCCGGCGCCGCGACCCGCGAAGATCGCGACGCTCCTCGCCTCGTCGATGGCGGCGGCGAGCGCGCGCACGTCCTCCTCGGCCGGGACGATCGCGGGCCGGCGCGGCAGCGTGAACGTCGGTGCCTCGCCCTCCGCCTCGAACTCGGCGACGTCGCCGGGCAGCGTGATGACGCTGACGCCGCCGAGCGCGAGGGAGTGCCGCATGGCCTGGTCGACGACGCGGGGCGCCTGCACCGCGGTCGAGATCATCTCCGTGTAGTGCGAGCACTCGACGAAGAGGCGGTCGGGGTGCGTCTCCTGGAAGTAGCCGGAGCCGATCTGGTTCGTGGTGATGTGGCTGGCGATCGCGAGCACGGGCGCGCCCGAGCGGTGCGCGTCGTAGAGGCCGTTGATGAGGTGCAGGTGGCCGGGCCCGCAGGATCCGGCGCACACGGCGAGCTTCCCGGTGAGCTGCGCCTCGGCCGAGGCGGCGAACGCGCCCGCCTCCTCGTGCCGCACGTGGATCCAGTCGATGCCGCCCTTGCGGCTCCCGCCCGTGCGCCGCACGGCGTCGACGACCGGGTTGAGGCTGTCGCCGACGACCCCGTAGATCCGGCTCACCCCCGCCTCGATGAGCTGGGCGATGAGCTGGTCGGCGACCGTGCGTGCCATGGGAGCGTCCTTCCGTCGGTGCGCCCAGTCAATACCCGTCGCCTCCGCGCGGGCTCCGCGCGGCGCACCCGGGCCCGTGCGCCGGCACGTGCACGCGGCGACGACGCGCGCGGCGGGAATGCGGCCGGACCGGGCGCGTTGACCCTCACGTGACCGACACGACGACCGATGCCGCCCGCCCCGACGCCGCCGACCCCGACGCCCTCGCCCGCTACGAGGCCTGGCACCGCGCCCGCCTCGCCGCCGTGACGAGCCCGTTCGGCAGCCTCGCGCTGATCCAGACGACGTGGCTCGCTCCCGGCCAGGAGGTCAGCGACCTCGAGGCGCTCGAGGGGCAGCCCGACACCGTGCAGCTCACGCGCATCGAGCGCACCTCGCTGGAGACCGGCGAGCCCGAGCACGGCTACCGGCTCTGGGACTCCGCGAGCCCCCGCAACCGCGCGTTCGAGGACATCGAGGTCTACCCGTACGCGCCCGAGTGGATCCTCGAGGGCCGCTTCGAGCGCGTCGACGACGACCGCGTGATCCCGTTCGAGCACATCGCCGACCAGGGGCGCACGCGGGAGCTGCCCGTGCCGGGCGACATCGTCGTGGAGATCGAGGGTGAGGAGGTGCGCCTCAGCGCCTTCGCGGACGGCGACCGCCTGCAGCTCGTCTTCGCCGACGCCACCACGGGCCGCGAGAGCTACGCGCCCAGCCGCTTCCTCTTCCTCCCCCGCCCGGACGGCGACGGACCCGTGACCCTCGACTTCACGCGCGCCGTCGTCCCGCCCTGCGGCTTCTCCGACTGGATGAACTGCCCGCTCCCGCCCGCCGGGAACCGCCTGTCCGCGGCCGTCCGCGCCGGGGAGCGCCGCGTGGTCTACCGCGACGAGGCCTGACCCGTCGGGTCGCGCGTGTGCGAGGGTGCTGGCATGCCCTCCCCGCAGACGTTGAGCGAGACCGACCGGCGCCTCGTCGCCGCGTGGGCGGCGGACTGCGCCCTGCGCGTGCTGCCCCTGTTCGTGGTCGAGGCACCGGACGACGACCGACCGCGCGACGCCATCGCCCGCGCGCGGGGCTTCGCGCGCGGCGAGCTCGACACGGCCGGGGAGATCCGGCGCCGCTTCGTGGCGAACCGCGCCGCGCAGGTCGTGACGTCGCCGTCCGCGCGCGCCGCCGCCTGGTCGGCGGGGCAGGCCGCGGGCGTCGCGCACATGGGCGCGCACGGACTGGGCGCGGCCGCGTACGCCGCGAAGGCCGCGGCCGCCGCCGCACCCGGCGACCCGTCGCGCGCGATGCAGGAGATCGCCGCGCAGCTGGCGCTCCTCACCGACCCCGTGCGGTCCGCGCTGCGGCTCCTCCCGCTCCTCGGGACGGATCCGTCGGGCCCGCTCGGCCCGGGACTCCTGGCCTCCGGGGAGCTGGGCGCGCACATCCGCACGATCCAGGCGTCGCTGGCCGACGGACGCTGAGGCGCGCGACGGGCCGCGCCCGGTGCGCGGTCAGCCCGGCGACAGCTCCCGCCCGTCCGCCCACACGCGGGAGACCTGCAGGTCGGGCGTGAGGGCCACGACGTCGGCCGCGTGACCGGCGCGCAGCAGGCCGATCCGGTCGTCGAGCCGGAGCGCCCGCGCGGGGACGAGGGTGAGCGCGGCCACGGCGTCCGGCAGCGCGAGGCCGACCTCGTGCACCGCGATCCGGAGGGCCGCGTCCTGCGTGAGGGTGGAGCCCGCGATCGTGTCCGCTCCCGCGAGCCGGGCGATGCCGTCCGCGACCTCCACCTCGAGCTCGCCGAGGCGGTACCGGCCGTCCGCGGATCCGGCCGCCGCCATCGCGTCGGTGATGAGCGCGACGCGGCCGGGCGCCTCCCGGAACAGCAGCCCGGCGACCGCGGGCGCCACGTGGACGCCGTCGAGGATCAGCTCGAGCGTCACCCGCTCGTCGGCGAGCGCCGCCATGATCGGCCCCGGCTGGCGGTGGTGGATGCCCGGCATCGCGTTGAACGCGTGCGTGAGCACGGTCGCGCCCGCGTCGAAGGCGGCTCGGGCGGTCGCGCCCGAGCACGTCGTGTGCCCGACGGCCGCGACCACGCCGTGCGCGACCAGGCGTCCGATCGCGTCGAGCGCGCCGTCGAGCTCGGGCGCGATGGTGACCTGCCGGAGCACGCCCTCCCCCGCCTCCAGCAGGGCGTCGATGCGCGCGGGCGTCGGATCCACGAGGTGCGCGTGCGCGTGCGCCCCCGCCGCGGCCGGTGACAGGAACGGGCCCTCGAGGTGGGCGCCGAGCACGGTCGGGTCCTCGGCCATCACCGCGCGGATCCCGGCGAGCGACCGCGCGAGGTCGGGCACGGGGTTCGCGACGAGGCTGAGGACCGACCGCGTCGTGCCGTGCCGCCGGTGCAGGGTGACGGCCGCGCGGATCCCGTCCGGCCCGTCGTCGTGGGATCCGCCGGCGCCGCCGTGCACATGCAGGTCGACGAAGCCGGGTACGAGCGTCGCGTCGCCGAGGTCGACGACGCGGTCGGCGGCCGGCGTCTCCCGCCCGCTGCCGAGGGCCGCCATCGCGTCCCCGTCGAGGAGGACCCACGCCTCGTCGACGGCGCCCCGCGCGTCGACCGCCCGCGCCGCGCGGAGGAGCGTCGTGCCGCTCACGGGATGCGCTGCCATGCGGGCTTGTTCGCGTACGTGTGCCGGTAGTAGTCGCGGAGCGTCAGCCGGGACGCCGCCGCCTCGTCCAGCACGACCACCGCGTGCTCGTGCAGCTGCAGCGCGCTGCCCGGCACGAAGGAGGTGAGCGGCCCCTCGACGGCCGCGGCGATGGCGGCCGCCTTGCCCTCCCCCTGCGCCACGAGCACGAGCCGGCCGGCCTCGAGGATCGTGCCGAGCCCCTGCGTCATGCAGTGGGTGGGCACGTCGTCGAGGGAGTCGAAGAAGCGGGCGTTCGCCTCGCGGGTCGCGGGGGCGAGCGTCTTGATCCGGGTGCGCGACGCGAGCGACGACGTCGGCTCGTTGAAGCCGATGTGCCCGTTCGCGCCGATCCCGAGGATCTGCACGGCGATGCCGCCCGCGTCGCGGATCGCCCGGTCGTACTCCTCGGCGGCCGCACGCAGGTCCGCGGCGCGGCCGTCGGGCACGCGCACACGCGCGGGGTCGAAGCCGAGCGGCCCGACCACGTCGCGCGCGATGACGCTCGCGTACGACTCGGGGTGCTCGAGCGGGATGCCCACGTACTCGTCGAGCGCGAAGCCGCGCGCGCGGGCGAAGGAGACCTCGCCGGCGTCGACGCGACGGCGGAGGTCCGCGTAGATCCCCTCGGGGCTGGATCCCGTGGCGAGGCCGACGACCGCCTCGGGGTCGCGCGCGACGACGGCGGCGACGCGGCCCGCGGCCACGCGGCCGACCTCCTCGGCCGTCGGCAGGATGATCACCTCCACGCGCGCACCCCCTCGGCGCGGGAGGCGGACGGGCGGACGCGGACGCCAGCGGACGGCCGCGCGGGCGCGGTCACGGCCCTCACTGCGCGATGCTCGCGACGATGCCGTCGATGTACGCCTGGCGCTCCTCGCGCGTCGCCGGCCGCCCGACGACGCCGGGCCGCCGCTGCCACGGCATCGGCCCGGAGTCGCGGCGGTACTCGACCCCGAACGCGTCGAGCCGCTCCAGGTGCACGGCGAGGCGCGCGCGGAAGTCCTCCACGTCCCGCGTGCCGCCCGCAGGCCGCGGCGACCACACGGCCTCCGCGAGCGCCGACAGCCGCGGGAAGACGAGGTAGTCGATGGTGCGGGGCGAGTCCATGTGCTCGGTCCAGATGTTGGCCTGGCCGCCGAGCACGTGCTCCGCCTCCTCGGGCGTGAGCGCGTCCGGCACCGGCTCGAACGCGAGCACGTCCTCGAGCGTGAGCGGGATGGAGACGGGGATCGGCTCGTCCGGGCCGTCCGACTGCCGGTAGTCGAGGTACACCTGGTCGTCGGGGCAGGCGACCACGTCGTGGCCGCGGCGGGCGGCGGTGATCGCGCCCGTCATGCCCCGCCACGACGCGACGACCGCGGAGGCGGACACCGCGCCCTCGAGGATCTCGTCCCAGCCGTACATGGTGCGGCCGGCGGCGGTGATGTGGGCGTCGAGCCCGCCGATGAACCAGCTCTGCAGCTCCAGCTCATCGGTGAAGCCGCGCTCGCGCATGAGCTCCTGCGTGCGCGGGTCCTCGGCCCACTGGTCGCGGGGGCACTCGTCGCCGCCGATGCCGACGTACCGCGACGGGAACAGCTCCATCACCTCGTCGAGCACGTCGCGGTAGAACGCGAGCGTCGACTCCTCCATGTTGAGGACGTCGTGGATGATCCCCCAGCGCGTGTGCACGGCCCGCGGCTGGTCCGCGCTCCCGACGCCGAGCTCCGGGTACGCGGCGATGGCGGCCACCGAGTGTCCCGGCACGTCGATCTCGGGCACCACGTCGATGTGGCGCGCGGCCGCGTAGGCGACGACCTCGCGGATGTCGTCCTGCGTGTACCAGCCGCCGTGCGGGCGGCCGTCGCCGGGCGACTCCGCCGTGGCGCCGACCTGCGTCTCGGTGCGCCAGGAGCCCACCTCGGTGAGCCGCGGGTAGCGGCGGATCTCGATCCGCCAGCCCTGGTCGTCGGTGAGGTGCCAGTGCAGGGTGTTGAGCTTGTGCATCGCCATGAGGTCGATGAAGCGCAGCACGTCGTGCTTGGGGAGGAAGTGGCGGGCGACGTCGAGCATCGCGCCGCGCCAGCGGAACCGGGGCGCGTCCTCGATCGCCACGGCGGGCACGGTCCATGCGACGCCCGCGACCGGCGCCCGGCGGAGCACCTGGGGCGGCAGCAGCTGGAGGAGCGTCTGGCACGCGGCGAAGACGGCGGCCTCGTCGCCCCCGCGGATCCGGACGCCCTCCGCGGTCGCGTCGAGCGTGTGGCTGCCCGCCGCGAGGCCGGGGTCGAGCGCGAGGGAGATCGCGCCGGGCGCCTCCTCGGTCGTGGAGGCGAACGGGAACCCGGTCGCGGGCCGGAGCGCGGACTGCAGCCAGGCGACGGTCGCGGCGAGCGCGTCGGGCGCCTGGATCCGGGTGCGGGCGTCGAGCAGGAGGGAGCCCGAGCCCGGCACGAGCGAGACGGGGGCGGGGATGACGGCGATCGGGGTGGTCATGCGGGGTCAGCCCTTCACGGCGCCGGCGGACATGCCGGACACCAGGTTGCGTTGGATGATCATGAAGAAGACCACGACCGGCAGCGAGAAGAGCACCGATGCGGCCATCTGGGCACCGAAGTCGGTGCCGGTGGTCTGTGTGGTGAAGGACGCGAGCCACACGGGCAGCGTGTAGTGCGACTGGTCCTGCATGAACGTGTTGGCGACGATGTAGTCGTTCCACGCCGCGATGAACGCGAACACGCTCGAGGCGATGATGCCGGGCATCACGAGCGGGAACAGGATCCTCGTGAGCACCTGCCAGGTCGAGCAGCCGTCGATGCGGGCCGCCTCCTCCAGCTCCACCGGGATCGCGAGGAAGAAGCCGCGCATGACCCAGATGGTGAAGGGCAGCACCGCGCCGACGTAGGCGAGCACGAGGCCGAGGTAGGTGCCGATGAGGCCGATCTGGGTGAAGATCAGGAACTGCGGGATGAGCAGCGCGGTCGCGGGCAGCATCTGCACCACGAGGATCGCGACCATGATCGGCCGGCGCCCGCGGAACGAGAACCGCGACAGCGCGGCGGCCGCCAGCAGCCCCAGCACGATGGAGAGCACGACCGCGCCCGTGACGACCACCGCGGAGTTCCGCAGGTACAGCAGGAAGTCGCCGTTGGTGAACGCGGCCACGAAGTTGGACAGCGTGGGGTCGGAGGGCAGGAAGCCCGGCGTGCGGCTCATGGACTCGGAACGCGGCTTGAACGCCGTGTTCACCATCCAGTAGACGGGGAAGATCCAGACGACGCAGAAGACCGCGGCGATCGAGTCGCCGATCCACGGACGCCGGCGCCGTCTGCGGGTCGAGCGTGCGACGCCGCGACGCTCGCGCATCCCGCCCGCGACGACCGCGGAGGCCTCCTCCTCGGTCTCGGGCGGCACGGCCCCGGTGCCCGCGGGCGCTGTCGTGGTCACAGGTCTTCTCCCGATCGGATGAGGTTGCGGATGTAGAACGCGGTGAGGACCAGCAGGAGCAGCGTCGTGACGACCGAGATCGCCGCGCCCTGCCCGAGCTCGAAGCCGACGAACGCGGTCGTGTAGGTGAAGACGCCGAGCGTGGAGGTCGCGTCGTCCGGGCCTCCCTGCGAGACGAGCCAGATCTGGTTGAAGACGTTGTAGTCCCAGATCACCGAGAGGATCGTCACGAGCAGCAGCGTGGGCGTGAGGAACGGCAGCGTGATGGCGCGGTACACCGCGAGCTCCGAGGCGCCGTCGAGGCGCACGGCCTCCTTCAGCTCCGGCGGGATCTGCGTCTCCGCCGCGTACAGCGTCAGCGCGATGAACGGCACCGCCTGCCACACGATGAGCATCCAGATGGACGTGTAGGCGAGGAACGCGTCGTTCGACCAGTCGACGTCGGTCATGTCGCCGAAGACGCCGACCTGCGTGAGCAGCCAGTTGACGACCCCGTAGCCCGGCTGGAACAGCCACTTCCACACGAGCGAGGACGCGACGTTGGGCATGGCCCAGGCGAAGATCAGCACGATCGTGACGGCGTAGCGGAACGGCGTGCTGATCCGCGTCATGAGGTGCGAGACGCCCGTGCCGATGGCGACGCTGCCGATGACCATGGCGGCCGTGAAGAGGATCGTGCGCACGAGCGACGCCCAGAAGGCCGGGTCCTGCACGAGGTCGACGTAGTTGCCGAGCCCGACGCTCTGGTACGCCCCCGTGTAGAGGGTGCGCTGGTCGGAGTCGGTGGTGGACGTGACGACCAGGTACACGATGGGCGCGACGAGCACGACCAGCAGCACGAGGCCGGCGGGCGAGAGCAGCCAGGCGGGTGCGCTGCTGCCGCGGCGGGCGGTCGACCGTCGGGGCGAGCCGGTCGGGGCGGGCGATCCGCGGCGCGGCGCGGGGCTCGTGCGGGTGAGGGCCACGAGGCCTCCTTCGGATGGTGGTGCGGGTGTCGCGGGGAGCGGAGCCGGGGCCCGGTGGGGTGGGGCGCCGCCGACGTGGCCGGCGGCGCCCCGGTGGCGCTACTCGGCGTTGAGCTTCTCGTCGGCGGCGGAGTCGAAGTCCGCGGCCGCGGCCTCGGGCGCCTTCGACCCGGAGGCGACGGCGGCGAAGAGCTGGTTGATGCTCTTGTCGCCCTCGAGGTCCGCCCAGCTGCCGCTCGCCGGCGTGGCGTTCGAGCGGAGCGCGGCGTCGAAGAAGCCCTTGTCGAGCTCCGACAGCGAGCCCGACGCGGCCTCGACGGCCTCGGCGCTGTTCGGGATCCAGGTGTCGTTGCCGAACACCCACTCCGACTGGATGTCGGGGCTCGCGGCGATCTTCGTCCACTGCAGCGCGAGCTCGGCGTTCGTCGACTTCGCGGCGATGCCCCAGTCGGAGCCGCCCAGCATGACGGGCTGCGTGTCGCCCGACTTGCCGGGGAACGGGAAGCTGCCGAGGTCGTCGTCGGTGAGCTCCGGGTTCGCCTTCTTGATCATGTCGATGTAGCCGTTCGAGGCGAGGATCGCGCTGGTGGTGCCGTCCGCGAAGACCTGCGTCTGATCGGGCGCCGTGGTGTCGAGCGTGCGGGAGGCCGCGGTCGAGTAGGCGTTCTGGAACTCCTGGAAGTCCGCGAGCCCCTGCTGCGCCTCGGGGGCGCTGAAGCCCGGCTCCCACGTGCCGTCGGCCTCGGTGGCGATCTGGCCACCCGCGTCCCACACGAACTGCATGCCGGCGAACCAGTACTGGCCCGGCATGTAGAAGGGCGAGAAGCCGTCGGTCGCGGAGTTCGCCGCGGCGACCTCCTCGAGCGCCGCGGTGAGCTCCTCGTAGGTGGTCGGGGCCGCGGTGACGCCCGCGTCCGCCCACATGGTCTTGTTGTAGATCACGGCGCGGGCGCCGGCGAAGCCCGGGACGGCGTAGAGCTTGCCGTCCACCGTGGCCGGCGCCTCGAGGCCCTCGAGCCAGGTCTGGCCCTGCGCCAGGTCGTCGCGGTACGACGTGAGATCGAGCAGGCCGCCGTTCGCGGCGTAGCTCGCGACCTGCGTGTTGCCGATGTCGATCACGTCGGGCGGGGTGGAGGTGGAGAGCGCGGTCGCGATCTTCGTGGTGATCCCGTCCCACTGCTGGGTCTGGATCTTGACCTCGGCGCCGGTCGCCTCCGTGAACTCGTCGTTGATCGCCTCCATGGTGGCGTCCGTGTAGTCGCCGGTCATGACCCAGACGTTCAGGGTCTTCCCGTCGCCCTTCGTGGCGGCGACCTCCTGGGCGGATCCGTCGCCCGCCGCGGTCGTGCCGCCGCTCGAGCAGCCGGTGAGGGCGAGGGCGGCCGCGAGGCCGAGGCCGGTGACGGCGCCCATCTTCATGTGTCGCATGGTGGTTCTCCTGGGATCGGTGCGTGCGGTGCGGTGCGGGGTGTGGCGGTGCGGTCGGGGGGGTCAGTAGACGCCGAGCTCGGTCTGCAGCATGAGCGAGGCCCCGCCCAGCAGCACGAGGTCGGCGTCGTCGTCGCGCATGCGGAGCGAGAGCGCGTCGCCGACGGAGGCGAGGGTGCGCTGCCGGATGGTGGCGACGGTCGCGTCGCGGAGCGGGCCCTCGATGAGCTCGCGGGGTCCGGTCACGACGACGTGGTTGAGGTTGAGGGCGCTGATGACGGGGGCGATGACCACGCCGAGCGCGCGGCCGGCGTCCCGGAGGACGGCGTCGCGGTCGGCGCCCGCGAGGCCCGCGATGCGCCGCGCGAGGTAGCGCGCGCCGATCACGGTCTCGAGGCAGCCCGACCGGCCGCACGTGCAGGGCTCGCCCGCGTCGGGCTCCCCCACCGTGACGTGGCCGATCTCGCCGGCCGAGAACTGCTCGCCCTCCACCAGCGCGCCGCCGATGACGAGGCCGACGCCCACGCCGTCCTCGATGGTGACGACCATGACGCTCTGCCCGGGGACCTCGGCGAACATGTGCATGCCGACGGCCGACAGGTTGGCGTCGTTGGCGATCCGGACGGGCACCCGGAAGTGGTCGGCGAGCAGGGCGCGCAGCGGCACGTCCGACCACGCGAGGTCGAGGGCCTTCCGCACCACGCCCGCGTCGTCGACGATGCCGGGCACGCCGACCGCGATCCCGAGGAGCCGGCGGCTCGTCTGCGCCACGAGGCGCTCCGCGAGGCGCACGACCTTGGCGACGGCCGCGTCGCCCGTGGCGCCGTCGACCTCGAGGGCTGCCTCGGCGAGCACCTCGCCGCGGAGGTCCATGACGGCGCCGACGAAGCGGCGGCCGTTCGAGAGGTCGAGCGCGACGATGTGGAAGGAGTCCGCGTCGATCTCGACGAGCTGCGCGGGCTTGCCGACCCGGGGGTCCTCGCGCTGGCCCACCTCGGCGACGATGCCGTCGGCCGCGAGCTCCCCGACGAGGACGGAGACGGTGGGGCGGGTGAGGCCCGACTCGCGGGCGAGGTCCGCCCGGCTCATGGCCCCGCGGTGGAAGAGGGCCTGCAGCATCATCGTGCGGTTGTGCAGGCGGGCGTGCTGCGGGAGCGACTTCGACACGGGGCGCCGGGCTCGCGCGCCCCCCGTGGCGGAGGCGGCGGGGGCCGATCCTTCGGGCATGTGCACCATCTCCATTCCATCCGGTCGTCATCGACTGCTTGGAGCGTTAGTAAATCCTCCTTACAAACGCGTGTCAAGCATTCGGCGTCGATCCGGGCACGAAATCTCCCGGAAACACGGCCTTGTGCGGGAGTGGGGTGGGATGAACACCTTGTGGCCGTCGGGTTTGTAATGTTTACTAACGAACGCGGCGCCGCAGCCCCCGCCGGATCCCGGCCTTCGGACACCGCAGGGAAGGACACCGGTGCGCATCGGACTCGACATCGGCGGTACCAAGGTCGAGGCCGTCGCCGTCGACGCGGCCGACGCCGTCGTCTCCTCGCTCCGCCGCCCCACGGGTCACGGCGCCGACGCGGTGCTCGCCACCGCCGCCCAGGCCGTCGCCGACCTCGTGGCCGGGCTCGGGCATCCGCCCGTCGAGTCCGTGGGCGCCGGCATCCCCGGCATGGTCGATCCCCGGACCGGCGCCGTGCAGCACGCGGTGAACCTCGGCATCGAGGGCTTCCCCTTCGGCCGCGCGCTCGAGGGCCTCGTGGGCGTCCCGGTCGCGGTCGAGAACGACGTCAACGCGGCCGCCCTCGGCGTCGCGCACCTGCTCGGGCTCCGCGGATCGCTCGCCTACCTCAACGTGGGCACCGGGCTCGCCGCCGGGCTCGTCACCGACGGGGTGCTGCTCCGCGGCGCACGCGGCGGCGCGGGAGAGATCGGGCACGTGCCCGTCGACCCCGCGGGCCTCCCCTGCCCGTGCGGCCAGCGCGGCTGCCTCGAGACCATGGCCTCGGGCGCGGGCATCGCGCGGCAGTGGCGCGGATCCGGCGCGCACGCCGCTGCCGACATGCTCCGCGCCGCCGAGGCGGGCGACGAGACCGCGATCGGCATCCGGCTGCGGCTCGCGGAGGGCATCGCCGCCGCCGTCCGGATCCTCGTGCTCACCGCCGACGTGGAGGCGGTGGTCATCGGCGGCGGCGTCAGCCGGCTGGGCGCGCCCCTGCTCGACGACGTGCTCGGCGTACTCGCGTCGCAGGCCGCGACGTCGCCGTTCCTCGCGAGCCTCGACATCCCCGACCGGGTGCGCCTGCTGCCGCCCGACCTGCCCGCCGCCTCCGTCGGCGCCGCGCTCCTCCGGCCCGCCCACGAGCTCGACCGCCCCCTCCCCCGCTGACCGCACCGACCGGCACCGCCTGCACCACCCCGCACCACCCGTCCTGCACGTCCCCGATCGACGAAGATGGAGAGCCGACATGACCGACCCCCGCCCCGCGAGCCCCGTCCCGCACGCCGCGCCGCAGCTCAGCCGCCGCGCCCTGATCGGCGGAGGCGCGGCCGCCGCGGCCCTCGGCGCCGCCGCCCTCGCCGCCCCGCAGGCCGCGTCCGCCTCCGGCCCGCTCCTCGGTGCCCCCGACCTCGGCTCGCCCGCGGCGTCCCGGTCGCTCATGCGCTCGGCCGCCTCCGCCTACGAGTTCCTCGACGCCCGCGTCGACGAGTACGCGACCGGCGACCAGCTGCGCCTCCCGCGCAGCTACCAGGGCGGCTTCTTCAGCACCCCGACCTTCGACTTCGTGTCGTCCTTCGCCTACGACGACGCGCTCGTGATCCTCGCCTACCTCGGCCGCGGATCCCGCGCCGACGTCCGCCGCGCCACCGTCCTCGGCGACGCCCTGCTCTTCGTCCAGGCCCACGACCCGATCGGCGACGGCCGCACCCGCGCGTCGTACCAGCCGGACACCTTCCCGGCCACGGGCGCGCCGTCGGGGAACCTCGACATCGGCTCCCCCGCCGCGTACACGGGCAACCAGAGCTGGGTCGGCATGGCGCTCGCGCGGCTCTTCGTCGTGACCGGCCAGCGCCGGTTCCTCGACGGCGCCGTGCGGCTCGGGCGGTGGATCCGCGCCAACGCGACGGACACGACGCGCGCGCCGTACGGCTTCACCGGCGGCCGCAGCGCGGACGACCAGCCGATCACGTTCAAGTCCACCGAGCACAACATCGACGTCACGGGCTTCTTCTCGCAGCTCGCGACCCTCACGCGCGACGCGTCCTGGGCCGCGGACGCGGCCGTCGCCCGCTCCTTCGTCGAGGCCATGCAGGATCCCGCCGACGGCCACCTCTGGACGGGCACCGACCCGGACGGCGTCACGATCAACCGCACCGTCGTCCCCGAGGACGTGCACACCTGGGCCTACCTCGCGACCCTCGACCGGCGCTACTCCCGCTCGCTCGACTGGGTGGTGGAGAACCTGTCCGCGGTCGACGGCCCGTACACGGGGCCGTCGTACAGCGACACCGACACGAGCAAGGTGTGGTTCGAGGGATCCGGGCACCTGGCCCTCTGCTTCCGCATCCGCCGCGCACCCGGCGACCGGGCGCGCGCGATCGAGCTGTTCCGCAGCATCGAGGTCGCGCAGGCCGAGCAGCCGAACGGCGACGGGCGGGGCGTGGTCTCCGCGTCCAGCGACGGCCTCGACACGGGCTTCGGCGACATCTACTACGCGAGCCTCCACACGGGCGCGACCGCGTGGTTCCTCCTGGCCGCGACCCTCACCAACCCGTTCCGCCTCGGCGGGTCGCGCTCCCGGTGACCGCCGCGTCCGCCCGGAGCCGCCCCTAGCCGAGCACCTCGGGCCTCACCCAGTCCTTCCCGTGCACGTGCTGGTCGAGGAACGCGAGCACCGTCCGGTACCAGACCACCGACTGCTGCGGCTTCAGGATCCAGTGGTTCTCGTCCGGGAAGACCAGGAACCGGTGCGGGGTGGTGCCGTCGTCCGCCGCGTGGTGCTCGGCGAGCTCCGACCAGAGGCGCAGGCTCTCGCCCACGGGCACGCGGTAGTCGCGGTCGCCGTGGATCACCAGCATGGGCGTCGCGATGTCGCGGACGGAGTGGTGCGGCGAGTTCCGGTCGAGCCCCTCGGCCGAGAAGATGCTCTGCCAGTACTGCGAGGAGTCGGTGGTCGGCCCGAACTGGTCGAGGGCCCACAGGCTCGCGTGGCTGACGATGGCGCGGAACCGGTCGGTGTGGCCCGCGACCCAGTTCGCCATGTAGCCGCCGAACGATCCGCCCATCGCGGCGGTCCGCGTCGCGTCGATGTCGTCGCGCGCCTCGACCGCGTCGGTGATCGACATGAGGTCCGTGAAGGGCGCGTCGCCCCACGCGTCCCAGCCGCGCGCGATGAAGTCGAGGCCGTAGCCGGTGCTGAGCGCGGGATCCGGGAGCAGCACCGCGTAGCCGCGCGCCGCCATCACCTGCGGGGTCCAGCGCCAGCTCCACGCGTTCCAGCTGTTGAGCGGGCCGCCGTGGATCCACAGCAGCAGCGGCGCGGGCGCCTCGGCCGACGCGCCCTCGGGCAGCACGAGCCAGCCGCGCACGCGCGCGCCGTCGGCCGCGGTCGTCTCCACCTCGGTCATGGTGCCGACCGCGGCGGGGACGGGGGCGGGCGTGGCCAGCTCGGTCACGGATCCGTCGGCCGCCGACACGCGGACGGGGTGCGCGGGCGCGAGCCAGGAGGAGCGGAGGGCGAGGACGTCGCCCGTCTCGCGGTCGACGCGCACGTCCGTGTAGGAGTGGTCGTCGGTCGTGAGCTGCGTGACGGATCCGTCGAGGCCGAGGCGGAACACGGGTCCGCGGCCGTCCTGGTCGGCCGTGACGACGAGCGCCTGCGAGTCCACGTCGAACTGCAGCGAGGACGGCCAGCGGTCCCAGTCGGCGGCGACGCGGCGGGCGTCAGACCCGTCGAGGGCGGACACCCAGATCTCCTGCTGCGTCGGGCCGGCGGGCGTCGCGCGGTCGGTCCGCACGTAGGCGAGGAGCGCGCCGTCGGGGCTGACGACGGGCGACTCGACGTCGACGCCCGGCAGGTCGAGGAGCGTCGTGCGCTCGCCCGTCGCGACGTCGATCGACACGAGGGCCTGGCGGTCGCCGCGGCGCTCCTTCACGCCGACGGCGACGACGAGCGTGCGGCCGTCCGGGGTGACGGCGGCCGCGGCGTGGTCGAGCGTGCGGCCGGGCCGCGGGGTCAGGTCGCGCGGACGCGGCAGGGAGGCCGGGTACGGCTGCGCGGTGGCGGCGGCCGCGGCGGCCGCGGATCCGCCGTCCTCGGTCGCGGCCTCGGCGGCGAGCGCGGTCGCGGCGTCCGCGGTCGTGGGACGCGCGGGCTCCTCGACGAGAGCGTCGGCGAGGTCGAGGGCGAGCAGGTGCGGCTCGTCGGGCCCGAGGTCGTGGTCCCAGTAGCGGACCGGGTAGCTCTCGTGCAGGATCGCGTTCACCTTGAGGTCCGCCCGCGTCCTCCGCGCGACCGCGTCGGCCTCGAGCGAGGCGGATCCGGGCAGCAGCGGCGCGTGCAGGACCACGGTGGACGCGTCGCGCGCGACGGCGGCGATCCCGGCCACGCCGCCCGCGAGCCGGGTGATGGCGCGCGCCTCGCCGCCGGCGGCCGGCAGGATCCACAGCTGCGCGGCGTCCTTCTCGTCGGCGTCGTCCGCGTCGGGGCGGGAGGAGACGAAGAGGAGGTCGCCGGTGGCGGTGAACGCGGCGCCCGCCTCGCTCTTCGCGGAACGGGTGAGGCGCTGCGGCACGCCGCCGCCCGCGGCGGGCACGACCCAGAGGGCGTGCCGGTAGCCGGTCCGCGCGGGGTCGAGGGTCGTGACGGTGAGCACCGCGCGGCGCCCGTCGGGCGAGAGCATGAGGCCGCCGAGGCGCGGGATGGCGATGAAGTCGTCGAGCTCGGAGAAGGGGGTGCGGTTGTCGGGCATGGTCCCACGCTAGCCGCGGCCGCCGGGCGAGGGCCGCCGCGCCCGCCCGACGCCCGAGCCGTTCGCACCCGAATCTCTTGCGTCGTCACGGTAGGATCGTCGCCATGGAGCGGGGAGCCGGTCGGGTCGGGAGGCCCGCGCGGGTGTCACGGAGGCTGATCGCCGAGGCGGCCCTCGAGGTCGGGCTCAGCACCCTCACGCTCACCTCCCTCGCGCAGCGCCTCGGCGTCGACCACTCGACCCTGTACCGGCACGTCGCGAGCCGGGACGACATCGTCCTCCTCGCCTGCGACACCGCCCTCGCGGCCATGGACTGGCCGCTCGTGCCCGACTCCCCCGCCGACGTGCTCGCCGCCCCCGACGACGGGTCGTGGCGCGCTTACCTCGAGCAGGCCGTCGAGCGCGTGTGGGACATGTACGACCGCCACCCGGGGCTCGCGAGCGCGATCCACCACCTCGAGACCGCGCCGGACCAGGTCGTCCTGCGGTTCACGGGCGCGATCCGCGACCTCACCCGCATGGGCTTCCCGGAGGCGGAGGCCGTGCTGGTCCTCGACACGGTGCTCGACATCGCGGTCGAGTCCTACGTCGGCTGGGAGCGCGTGCTCGCCGTGGCGGGCGGCGGGGACGACCGGCCCGCCTCGTCCTCGCCCATCGTGGACGCGACGATGCCCGCCTCGATGGGCCGCGGGCTGCTCGCCCTGGCCGCGGACGGCATCGCCGCCGACCGCGTGGCCGACGCCGACGCGGCGTCCTCCCCGCACGCCTCGCGCCGGGGCACCCCGGCGCACTCGTCCGGCGCGCCGGACGCCGTGCACGCCCGGGAGGAGGAGGCCCAGCGGAACGCCCTCGGCACCGTGGACCGCGTCACCGCGCGCTTCGCGGGCGAGGTGTCGACCGGATCCGCCGCGACGCCCCGGGACTGGTGGCGGCGCAAGCTCGCCGTGGTCCTGGCGGGCGTGGCGGAGCTGCGGTCCGCCGGCCCGGGCGTCGACGCCCGCTAGGGGCCGGCCGGATCCGTGTGCTGGTCCGCCGCAGCGGGGGCGGGCTCCGCGAGCACCGGCCCGAGCACGGCACGCACCGCGGCGACCCCGTCGGCGTTGAGGTGCAGCCGGTCGTCGGTGAGGGTGGGGTCGAGCTCGCCGTCGCCGAAGCCGAGGGCGGGCCAGAGGTCCACGTGCTGCGCGCGGACCGCGGGCGCGTACTGGCGGATGTGCACGTTGACCACCCGGATCCGCTCGGCGTGCTCGCGCCCGCGCGGCGGCACCGAGAGCACGAGGATCCGCGCCGCGGGCAGGTCGCGGCGGAGGTGGGCCAGGATCGTCTCCAGCGCGCGGACGGTCTGCTCGGGTCCGCGTCGCTTGGCGCCGAGGTCGTGCGTGCCGCAGGAGACGACGACCGTCGCGGGATCCTGGGCCACCACCTCGGGCAGCAACGCGAGCACGTCGTCGGTGATCTGGCCGGGCCGGCCCAGGTCGACGACCGACGCGCCGCCCTCGCCGTCGTCCCGGCCGGGGACGATGCCGCCCCAGCCGCCGTCCCCTGCGAGGCTGTCCCCGAGGAGGACGGTCGTGCGCGTGCGCGATGCCATGGATCCGCCTCTCGTCGTGCCCATCATGGTCCCCGCGTCCGGGGATGTCATCGGCCCGACGGGGGAGGTCATCCGCGCG
Organism: Clavibacter sp. B3I6; assembly: GCF_030816895.1. Lineage (NCBI taxonomy): Bacteria > Bacillati > Actinomycetota > Actinomycetes > Micrococcales > Microbacteriaceae > Clavibacter > Clavibacter sp. B3I6. The sequence goes on along the minus strand of NZ_JAUSYL010000001.1, from coordinate 3,057,000 downwards.
GGCGGCCGAGCGCGCGACGCCACCAGCGTCGCGGACCCGGGGCGGCGACCAGCACGGCGACCGCGACGAGGAGCGGCAGGGACAGGATCGCGGCGACGAGCGCGCCCGCCTGGCCCGGGCTGAGCGCCATCCCGAGCACGTCGACCGTGACGCGCGTGACGGCGCCGTCCGTGAGGTCGGTGATGCTCCGGCTCCCGGCGGCGTCGACCGGCACGGGCGTCCACGCCTCGGAGGCCGCGGGATCCGGCGTGGCCGCCCCTCTCGGCGTCCGCGTCGTCGAGGGCTCCTCGCCCGCGATGATCCCGAGGCCCGCACGCGCCTGCACCGGCCCGGACACGCTCATCGTCACGGCGGTCGCGAGGCCGGCCGAGGCGAGGGCGATGCCCAGGAGGGTCAGGACGATGAGGCCGATGCGCGGGGCCCTCGTCCGCCGGGTCACCGTGCGGCCCCCTCGAGCGGACGGCCGGACTCGCGGCGGCGGGTGGCGGCGAGCGCCTTGCCGGTGATGCGGGTGGCCATCGACGTGAAGATCACGCCGTGGAACGGGAGGATCGCGAACCAGTAGAGCCGCCCGGCGAGGCCGGACGGGAAGAAGATCGCGCGCTGCCGGTAGTCGCTGCCGCCGTCCGCGCGGGGCGTCGCGCTCAGCTCGAGCCACGCCTCGCCCGGCAGCTTCATCTCGGCGCGCAGGCGCAGGGCGGATCCGCGCACGATGTGCTCGACGCGCCAGAAGTCGAGCGCATCTCCGGTCTGCAGCGTGGTCGCGCTGCGTCGTCCGCGACGGAGGCCGACGCCGCCGACGAGCTTGTCCATCCAGCCGCGGGCGGCCCAGGCGACGGGCAGCGAGTACCAGCCGTTGTCGCCGCCGATCGACTCGATGACGGCCCAGAGGTCCTCGGGCGCCGCCTCGGTGGAGCGCTCCTTGAGGTCGAGGTAGACGGTGTGGCCGGCCCAGTCGGGGTCGCTCGGCAGCGGGTCGCTGGGCGCGCCGACGACGACCGAGTCCTTCCAGCTCGTCTCGACGACGCCGTCGCGCATCTTGCCGAGCGCGAGGCGCACGGAGCGGCGGTAGCCCGTGAGGCCGCCCTCGGGGTCGGGGATGTAGGTGGAGATGTCGTGCTCCCCCATGACGCAGTCGTACTGGAGCGACTCGATGATCGGCACGGCGAGCGTGCGCGGGATGGGCGTGACGACGTTGACCCAGTGGGCCGCGAGCCGGGGCGCGAAGATCGGGATGGACGCGATGGGCCGCTGCGGCAGGCCCGCCTCGACCGCGTAGCCGTTCATCATCTGGCCGTAGCGCAGCACGTCGGGCCCGCCGATGTCGAAGGTGCGGTTGAGGTCGGCGGGCAGGTCGGCCGCGGCGACGAGGTAGTAGAGGACGTCGCGGATCGCGATGGGCTGGATGAAGTTGCGGACCCACCCGGGTGCGGGCATGAACGGGAGCACCTCGGTGAGGTGCCGGATCATCTCGAACGACGTGGAGCCGGATCCGATGACGACGCCGGCCTGCAGCGCGATGGTCGGCACCCCGCTCGCGAGCAGCACGTCGCCCACGGCCTTGCGGCTGGCGAGGTGCTTCGAGAGCTCGTCCGTGTCGGGGTGCAGCCCGCCGAGGTACACGATGCGCCCGACGCCCGCGGCGTGCGCGGCCTCGGCGACGTGCTCGGCGGAGGCGCGCTCGGAGGAGGCGAAGTCGCCCTTGGCGCCCATGCCGTGGACGAGGTAGTAGAGGACGTCGACGTCCGCGACGGCGGGGGCGAGCGTGGACGGGTCCCCGAGGTCGCCCTGCACGACCTCCACGTCCTCCCGCCAGGGGACGTCGGTGAGGCGGCGGGGATCGCGCACGAGGACGCGCACCCGGAAGCCGGCCGCGAGGAGGCGGGGCACGAGCCGACCGCCGATGTAGCCCGTCGCCCCGGTCACGAGGGCGAGACGGGAGGCGGCGCGGGGCGATGTCATTCCCTCACGCTAGGCAATCAGCCTGGCAAGGCCCTCCCAGGAGCCGGGACGCCGGATGGACGACGCCCGCGGATCCGGCCTCGCCCCGGCCGCGGCTCAGCCCTCGGCGGACTCGAGCTCGGCGAGGTAGCGGCGCCAGGTGGCCCCGTGCTCGGCCTCGCACGTCGCCCAGTCGACCGGGCGGCCGTGCACGAGGTCCTGCAGCAGGTCGAGGTGCAGGCGCCAGCTGGCCTTGAGGACGTTCGCGATGCCCGCGGGGAGGACGCCCGAGACCGTGACGACGAGCTCCGTCTGCCGGTCGCGCGGTCCGCCGGGCACCTCCTGCAGCCGGAGGTGGAAGCGCGCGGTGACCTCGCCCTCGTGCAGGAACGTGTAGTCGATCGCACGGCCCTCCTCGAAGCGCGTGACGATCCCGCCCGACGCGGAGGCGAGGCTGCGGTCGGGGACCGTCATCCACTCGAACCAGAAGTCGCCGCCCTCCTCCTGGTCGATGGACGCCTCGGCCAGCCAGCCGGAGACCATGTCGGGATCCGAGACCGCATCCCACACGATGAGGGCGGGCAGGTCGATGAGCCGGCGGAACACGAACTCGTACGGCAGGAAGACGGTCGAGCGGCGGGCCTCGGAGAGGACGTCGCCCGGCAGGCCGGGGAAGCGGACGCGGACGTCCTCCCCGCCGTCGTCGAGGCCCCCGGAGGCGGGCATGCCCTCGTCGAGCTCACGGGAGGCGAGCCGTGCCGCGGCGGCGTCGGCGTACTCGAGGGCGGGGGCGAGGGTCCGGCGCACGGACGCCGCGTACCCGGTGCGCGGGTCGGAGGGGTCGTGGGCGTCATGTCCAGGGCGGTGGTCGGGATGCACGGCACGAGCATAGGTGCGGGCAGCCGGATGGAGGATGGATTCCCCACAGGTGGCAGGTCATCGCCAGCCGATCGGCTGACGGGCCAGCCGATCGGCGGAGCCGCTCCGGGCCGCGCGCCGCCGGGGGGCGTGCTCGGCCGCCCGTATCCTGGACGCCGGTGCACGGGCGGATCCGGGACCGGGACAGGACGAAGATGCCTCGCACGCTCGCGCTCGCCGTCGACTTCGGGGGCACCAAGGTCGAGTCCGCGCTCGTGGACGACGAGGGCCGCGTCCTCGCCGGCAGCCGCTTCCGCGGCCCCACCGGGCCCGAGCGCTCGGCCGACGAGCTGCTCGACGCCGTGCTCGGGGTCGCCCGCCGGGCCCTCGCCGCGCTCCCCGACGACGCCGAGCTCATCGGCACGGGCCTCGCGGCCGCCGGCCCCGTCGACGTGCGCCGCGGCCTCGTCTCGCCGCTCAACGTGCCGGCCTGGCGCGACTACCCGCTGCGCGACCGCGTCGCCGAGCTCACGCCCGACGTGCCCACCACCCTGCAGATGGACGGGCTCGCCATCACGCTCGCCGAGCACTGGGTCGGCGCGGGCCGCGGCTACGACGACGTGATGGGCATGATCGTGTCGACCGGGATCGGCGGCGGCCTCGTGCTCGGGGGCCGCACGGTCGCGGGCCCCACGGGGAACGCGGGTCACATCGGCCACGTCGAGGTCGCCGGGTTCGACGACCCGTGCAGCTGCGGCGGCCAGGGCTGCGTGGAGGCCATCGCGTCGGGACCCCGGAGCGTCGCGTGGGCGCGCGCCCGCGGCTGGACCGGATCCACGGGCGAGGACCTCGCCGCCGGCTACCGGGCGGGCGACGACCTCGCCGTGCAGGCGGTGCGGCGTGCGGGCCTCGCGATCGGCCGCGCCGTCGCGTCGGCCAGCTCGCTCGTCGACCTCGACGTCGTCGCCATCGGCGGCGGCTTCAGCCGCGTGACCCCCGACCTCTTCGACATGATCCGCGAGCCGATCGCGCTCCGCGAGCAGTTCGGCTTCGTCACCAAGACGCGCGTCGTGCCCTCCGGCCTCTCGGAGGACGGCCCCATCGTCGGCGCGGGCGCGCTCGTGCACCGCAAGGCGATGGTCCCGAGCTTCTGAGCCGCACCCCGACGCCAGCGCCGCCCCCGAGGAGACGCCGGCGTCCGGGCGCGCGGATCCGCTAGGAGAGCTCGGCGTAGAGCGGGCTCGTGTAGAACCAGAGGTCCTCCCACGGGTCGGCGTCGCCGACCACGTCGATGGCGGGACCCGCGGGGTCGATCGCCGCACCGAGGAAGCCGGGCTGCTGGCGCTTGCCGTCGGTGCCGCGGAGGCGCACGTAGAAGCGGTCGCCGGGCGGGGTGATCTCGAGCGACAGGCGGTACCCGCCGGGGATCGCCGTGAGCCGCGACACCGGGAGCTGCGCGACGACGCGGGTGGCGGGCGCGGTCGTCGCGTCGCGGTCAGCGGCGGGCCCGTCGATGCGGCCGACGATCACGTCCACGCGCGCGAGCTCGGGCACGAAGCCGGCGCGGTTCGGGCGCGCCGCCGTCGTGATGTCGGCCGTGACGGTGACCCTGCGGTCGCGCTTGCCGACGAGGGTGCCGCCGAGCGGGACGCTGCGGCCGCGCTCGAGGACGAGGCGCGCGTCGATCGCGTCGACGAGGCCGCCGTGGTCGACCCAGACGCGGCCGGCGCGGATCCCGTCGAGCACCGACGTGTGGTCCTGGCGGACGGCGCCGACGTGCGTGCGGCTGTAGTGACCCGGCCAGAAGTCGTTCTCGTCGGTGTCGACGCCGCCGCGGTAGACGGGGTCCACCATGCGGCCGTCGCGGTCGTAGTCGCTGCCGGGGCCGACCTCGGTGGTGTCGAGGTAGACGTTGTGGCTGTCGCTCGTCGCGGTGACGACGAAGCGCCGGCCCTCGGCGAGCAGGGAGTCCCAGACGCCGCCGACGGTCGCGGTGACCCAGTCGAAGCCGCCCCAGGTGCGGTACGACTCGGCCGGGTAGCCGGGGAACGAGTAGGTGCCGGGGGCGTTGCCGTACAGGCCGCGGGAACCGACCGTGCTGTGCGGGGAGGGCAGGCCGCCCGCCTGGTGGCCGGGCGCGCCCTCCATGCCGAGGACGACGCGGGGGCCGGCGTCCTGCCAGGCGCGCAGCTCGTGCGGGGAGTCGATGCCCTGACGGGAGGGGTGGTTGGGGAGCATCGCGGCGTCCTTGACGCGGCGCGAGGCGACGGCCTGCTCGAGGAAGCGGATCCCCTCGACGGCGAGGGCCTCGTTGGCGGGGGTGCCGTCGCGGGTGCCCTTGACGCGGGCGTCCCAGCGGGCCTCGATCTCCTTCAGGACGCCGATCGCGTCGCCCTGCGGGTGCACGAGCACGGTCGCGTGCTCGGCGCCCGGGATGTTCCACTCCAGTCCGTGGAAGATGACGATCTGCGCGCCGAACTCCTTCCGCGCCTCCTCGATGAAGGGGACGATCGCGTCGACGCTGCCCTTCGTCGAGTGCGGGGTGTTGCCGTGGTCGGTCAGCACGATCCACTGCACGCCGTTCGCGACGGCCTGGCGGATGTGGTCGCGGACGCGGTACTTGCCGTCGTTGCTGAAGAGGGTGTGCACGTGGTGGTCGCCCTCGAGCCACAGGTACCCGCCGACCTTGGCGGGGGCGCCGGCCGCGCGGGCGGCGGGGGCGGATCCGAAGGCGGCGACGGCCACCCCGGCGCCGACCGCGGCGCCTCCCTGGAGCAGGCCCCTGCGGCTCACCGTCGTGCGTGCGTCATTCGTCATGCGTGTCCTCCGTGTCGCTGTGCGGGTGCTTCCGCACCCTGCCGGATGAGGGCGACGACGGGTGGACCGCGGGTGGACGCCCGGCGGTCGGGAGGTGAACGGGGCGGCCGCGGGCCGGAGGGCGGCGGCCGAGGACGCGGCTAGCGCCCGGCGGGCTCGCGGGGCGCGCGCTCCCAGGTGTCCTCGAGCATGCGCGGCTTCGCGAGGTAGAAGCCGGAGGCGCTGGCCACGGCGACCATCGCGAAGAGCATGAGCAGCGGCGCGGTCCAGCCGCCGGAGACCTCGTGCAGCACGCCGAACAGCAGCGGTCCGATCGCGCCGATCGAGTAGCCGATGCCCTGCACGAACCCGCTGAGCGCGACCACTCCCCCGTGCGTGCGGGTGCGCAGGTTGATGAGCACGAAGACCAGCGGGAACAGGAGCGGCCCGAGGCCCGCGGCGGCCACCCAGAGGAGCGGCGCGGCGGCCGGCGCGACCAGGAGGCCCACGTAGCCGACGACGAAGAAGAGGACGCCGAGCTGGATGAGGATGCCCACGTTCCGCATGCGCGCCGCGAGCAGCGGCATGACGATCGCGGTCGGCAGGCCCATGAAGCCGAAGACCGCGAGGAGCACGCCGGACTCGACGGGCGTCTGCCCGGCCGTGTCCTGCAGGAGCGCGGGCAGCCACGCGAACATCGCGTAGGCGTTGAAGGACGACGCGGCCTGGATCCCCACGAGCGCCCACGCGACGGGCGAGCGGAACACGCGTCCCGTGACGGCGGCGGGCGCCTCCTCGACCTGGTCGAGCGCGGCGGCGGCCTCGCGCTCGCGGCGCGTGTCGCGGCGGTGCTGGACGAGCAGGGCGATCCACGGCACGAGCGCCACGACGGCGACCGCGGCCCACGCCCCGATCGCGACGCGCCAGCCCGCGCTGTCGGCCAGCGGCGCGGCGACGAGCGAGGGGACGCCCGTGCTGATCGACAGCATCACGGTCGTGAGCGAGGTGAGCGGCCCGATCCGCCCGGGGAAGTACTTCTTCACGAGCGGCGGCAGGAGCACGTTGCCGAGGCCCATGCCGGCGAGCGAGAGGACCGTACCGATGCCGAAGACGACCACCTGGTCGGATCCGGCCCGCACGAGGTGCCCCACGACCATCCCGAGGAGGCCCACCACCACGGTGAGCTCGAGGCCCAGCCGTCGGGAGATCGCGGGCGCGAGCAGGCCGAAGAGCGCGAAGCAGACGGGAGGCAGGGCGCCGAGCACGCCGATCGCGACGCTGTCGAGGGGGACGTCGCGGCCGATCTCGCCCACGATCGGCGAGAACACGGCCACGGCGGTGCGGAGGTTGAGCGCCACCAGCACGATGCCGACCAGGGCGAGGAGCGCGCCCGCACGGGGAGCTGCGGGGGTCGTCGTCACCACCAGATTCTACGGCGGCCGGAATAGGCTGCGGGCCATGAGCGAGATCTCCCGGCACCTGCCCCTCAGCCAGCGCACGCCCGAGCCGGAGGCGAAGGTCACGGCCGTCTGGAGCGAGGAGATCGCCGACGTCCTCGACCGCACCGCCGACCTCCTCGCGTCCCTCGACGCGGACGGCTGGGAGGCGGCGAGCATGTGCGAGGGCTGGACCGTGCGCGACGTCGCCGGCCACATCGTGTGGCGGGTCGGCGCGAGCAACGCCGCCATGGTGCGCACCGCGGTCGGGTCGATGCGCCGCCGGCCGCACCTCAACCCCATGCGCGTGATGGACGACCTGAGCGCCGACGAGGCCGCCCGCTCCCCCGAGGAGCTGGTTGCCCGAATCCGCGCCATCGCCGCCGGGAAGCGCGCCGGGACGGGCCGGAAGCGCCTGCCGGAGCTGCTCGAGGTCGTCGTGCACGCCTTCGACATCGCGCACGCGCTGAGGGCCGACCTCGAGCTCGACGCCCGGTCGACCGGCGCGGTGGCGGTCGCGCGCGCCGCCATCGCGCCCGCGGCGATCCGCGGCGTGCTGCGGGCGCGCACGCTGCGGGCGTCCGATGCCGGCTGGAGCGTGGGCCAGGGCCCCGTGATCGAGGCGACCGCCTCGACGCTGATCATGTACCTCTTCGGCCGCACGCCCCGCCCCGAGGGCGACGCGGCGCCCGCACCGGCGGCGCCCGCCGGCGACGCCTAGATCCCGAGCACCACGCGCGTGCGGACGACGTCGTCCGTCATCTGGGCGATGAGCGGGTCGCGGCCCTCGTACGCCACCATGCCGCGGATCCGGGCGACGAACACGACCTCGACCTCGTGGTCGTACAGGTCGAGCGTCTCGTCGAGCACGAACGCCTCGACGACGCGCGGCCGCACGCCCGCGAAGGTCGGGTTCGTGCCCACGGAGATCGCGGACGGGTACGTGCGGTCGCCGTCGCGCAGCCAGCCGGCGTAGACGCCGTCGGCCGGGATGAGGCCCTCGGCCTCGGGCGACAGGTTCGCGGTGGGGAAGCCGAGCTCGCGGCCGCGCTTCTCGCCGTGCACGACGAGGCCGCGGACGGCGGGCGCGCGGCCGAGCAGCTCGGCGGCGGCCTCGACGTCGCCGCGGTCCATGAGGTCCCGGATCCACGTGGACGACACCTTGCGGCTGCCGTCCGGCATGACGTCGCCGACGACGACCGTGCGGAAGCCGTGCGCCCGGCCGAGGCGGGTGAGCGCGGCGGCGTCGCCCGCGCCCTGCGCGCCGAAGCGGAAGTCCTCGCCCACCAGGACGACGCGGGCGCGCAGGGCGTCGACCAGCACCTGCTGCACGAACTCCTCCGGGCTCAGGCGCTGGAGGTGCTCGTCGAAGGGGAGCATCAGGGTCGCGTCCACACCGAGCTCGGCGAGCAGCTCGATCTTCTGCCGGTTGCTCACGAGGCTCTGCGGGCGCGCGGCCGGGGCCAGGAGCGCGGCGGGGTGGCGGTCGAACGTGACGACCGCGGAGGACAGGCCCTCGTCGGCGGCGATGGCGAGGAGGCGGCGGATCACCGCGCGGTGCCCCGCGTGCACGCCGTCGAACTTGCCGATCGTGACGGCGCTCGGCCCGAAGCCCTCCGGCACCCGGGCCGGGTCGTGGACGACGAGCACGGTCAGCGGTCCCCGCGCACGGGGCGCTCGTCCACCGCGCTCACCCGCGAGCGCCCGCCGCGGCGCAGCCACAGGAGGCCGAGGACCGGGAGCACGAGCGGGATGAACACGTAGCCGTAGCCGTACACCGACCAGACGCTGTCGTGCGGGAAGAGCTCGGAGTCGACGAGGCTCAGCGTGCCCACGACGAGGACGCCGACGAGCTCGAACGCGATCGTGGCGAACGCGATCCGGTACCAGCGGCGTGCGGCCTCCGGGGTGCGGGCGGGCGCGACGAGCGCGACCGTCGCGACGATGTAGACGATCGCCGCGAGCGCCGAGAGCGCGTAGGCCACGGGCGCCTCGTCGAACTTGGTGAGGATCTGCGTGACCGAGCGACCCGTCGCGGCGAGGGCCAGCAGCCCGTAGAAGAAGACCAGGACCCGCCCGAGGCCGGTCATGCGCGAGTTCCGGGAGTCAGTCATGGCACCTGCGATTATCCCCTACCCGAGGGAGGGGTCGCTCACGCCGACTGGACGTTCCAGATGACGTCCATCCGGTACACCATGATCGCGATCGCGAGGCAGGAGGCGCCGAGGATCAGGGTGCTCCACCGCGTGCGCTCGACGAGCGCCCAGAACATGGCGAGCGGCGGGATCAGGAGGCCGCTCACGAGGTACGCGTAGTACTCGACGAGGTTGCCGGACGGCGCGTTGCCCACGGCGGGCGCCACGATCGCGACCACGAGCTGGCCCACGAGCAGCACCTCCACGAGCGCGGTGGGCCCCATCGTGAGGTCGCTCGGCTTCCGCCCGACGGCGCCCAGCACGAGGCAGAGCACGCCGGCGACGACCGCGACCGCGATCTGCGCGACCGTGAACCAGCCGATCACGATGCGCCCGCCTCGTCGGACGGGAAGTTGACGATGGACGTGCCGGTGCGGCCGCGGAAGCCGACGAGCCCCACGAGGCGGCCGTCGGGCGCGACCGCGGCGAGCGGATCCTCGGTGGGCGCGTCGTCCGGGGTCGTGAGCCTCTTGCCGTGCCCGAGGTCCACGGCCTCCTGCTCGGTGAGGTGCAGCACGTCGAAGAGGCGCCCGGCCGCGTCCGCCGGCGGGATCAGGCGGTCGGCGACCACGAGCTCGTCGATGGCCACGGCGTCGTCCACGAGGAAGGGGCCGACGCGCGTGCGGCGGAGCGCCGTGAGGTGGCCGCCGACGCCGAGCGCGCGGCCGAGGTCGCGCGCGAGGGCGCGCACGTACGTGCCGGAGGAGCAGGTGATGCGGACGTCGAGGTCCAGCTGCGCGCCGTCCTCCCCGCCCTCCTCGGGCTCGACCGCGTCGACGCGGAGCACGTCGAACGCGGAGACGGTGACCTCCCGCGCGGCGAGCTCCACGTCCTCCCCCGCGCGGACGCGGGCGTAGGCGCGCTTGCCATCGACCTTGATGGCGCTCACGGCGCTCGGCACCTGCGAGATGGTCCCGCGGAGGTCGGCGATGGCGCGCTCCACGTCGGCGGCGGCCAGGTCGCGGATCCGGCCCGGCTCCGCGCGCGAGACGACCTCGCCCTCGCGGTCGTCGGTGGTCGTGGCGCGGCCGAGGCGGATGGTCGCGAGGTACTCCTTGTCGAGGCCGACGAGGTAGGTGAGCAGGCGCGTGGAGCTGTTGACCCCGAGGATCATGAGGCCCGTCGCCATCGGGTCGAGCGTGCCCGCGTGACCGACCTTGCGGGTGCCGGCGAGGCGGCGCGTGCGGGCGACGAGGTCGTGGCTCGTCCACTCGCCGCGCTTGTCGATGAGGAGCAGGCCGCTCGCGGTGGAGGGCGCGGCGCGGGGGGTCGGGGTTTCCATGGCCTGACCATCATGCCGTGCCCGGCCGGTCCCCCGGCTCCCGCGGATGCGCCCGCCTAGGATCGGGATGGTCGGAGGAGGACGCGTGCGGATCGGTGTCTTGGGAGCGGGCGCGGTCGGCGGGACCATCGCGGCGCTCCTCGACCGCGCCGGCCACGAGGTCGACGTCACCGCCCGGGGACCGCACCTCCGGGCCGTCCAGGACCGCGGCCTCCGCCTCACCGGCGGCTACGGCGACCACGTCGCGCGCGTCGCGGCGGCCGAGCGGCTGGGGCGTCCGCCCGAGCTCGCCATCGTCGCCACCAAGATCGCCGACGCGCGGGACGCGATGACGGAGAACGCGGGCTGGCTCCGCGGGATCCCCGTGCTGGTCGTGCAGAACGGCCTCTCCGCGCTCACGATGGGCGCCGAGTGCCTGCCGCGCTCCCAGGTGGTGGGCGGGCTCGCGCTCGTCGCCGCATCGCTCACCGAGCCGGGGCTCGTCACCGTGACCGCGCCCGCCGGCCTGCACGTCGGCTCCGCGGACGGCCCGGACGGCGCGGGCGTGGAGCTCGTGCGCCGGGTGCTGGATCCCGTCATGCCCGTCACGGTCGCCGCCGACTTCCGCGGCGCGCAGTGGACCAAGCTCGTCGTCAACGGGATCAACGCCGTGCCCGCCATCACGGGCCTCAGCGTGCAGGCGGTCATCGCCGATCCCGCCCTGCGGCGCATCGTCACGCGCGCCATGCAGGAGACCGTGCGCACGGGCCTCGCGCGCGGCGTCGTCTTCGGTCCGCTCAGCGGACTGACGCACCGCCGGCTCCGGCTGTTCGCCGCGCTGCCCCTCGGCCTCGCCGCGCGGATGCCGGTGATGCTCGCCCGCGGGATGGGGCAGGTGCCGAACCCGGGGTCGACGCTGCAGAGCATCCGCCGCGACCGCCCGACCGAGGTCGACCACCTCAACGGCGCCGTCGCGACCCTCGCGCCCGGCGCCGGCCAGGACGCGCGCGTGAACGCGGCGCTGGTGCAGCTCGTGCACGCCGTGGAGACGAGCGGTCGTCACCTCTCCCCCGCGGAGCTCGCGCGGTCGATCCCGCGCTAGACCGGGAGACCGCGCGCGCCCGGTCGGGTGCTCAGCAGCTGTCGGCGAAGACGCGGCGCGGCAGCTCGGGGTCGGAGACGTCGACGATCATGGTCGCGGCCCGCCGCGGGTTCACCGCCCGGATGTACCGCGCGTGCGCCTCCTGGGCGGCCGAGCCCGCGTCGCCGCCGGACGTCGCGAGCGGCTCGTCCGGCAGCAGCAGGTACACGACGGCGTTCCAGAGCCCGCGCAGCTCCGGGCTCTGCAGGGCGTCGCCGGCCACGAGGAGCACGGCGTCGTCGGGGGCGTCGGCGACGGGATCGCCGTCGGGTCGGAGCGCGAACGCGGTGCCGGCGCGGCGGAAGGGGCGCGCGAGCCCGTCCCGGAGCGCGTCCGCGACCGCAGCCGCAGGCGTCGCACCGTCCCCGGATGCGAAGTCGGCGGCCGACGCGACGTACGCCCCGCGGCCGTCCGCGCGCAGCACGTCGGCGAGGTCGTGCGCGAACGCGACCGGGTCCGCGAGGGGTCCGCCGTCGACCGCGAGGAACGCGCGACCTCGGCCGTAGTTGTGCAGGAACTCGTCCGCGAGCGAGGCGAGGACCTCGGCGCGGGAGGCGCGGTACAGGGGCATGGGACGAGCCTAGGCGCGAAGTCGCCTACGCTGACCGGGTGCCGGAGACCGCCCTCGCCCCGCCCGTGAACGCGTGGTTCCGGGAGAACGCCCGCGACCTGCCGTGGCGGCGCGAGGGGTTCGGCTCGTGGGGCATCCTCGTCAGCGAGTTCATGCTGCAGCAGACGCCCGTGGTGCGCGTGATCCCGCGGCTCGAGGAGTGGCTCGCGCGCTGGCCCGTCCCCGCGGTGCTGGCCGCGACGCCCGCGAGCGAGGCCGTCCGCGCCTGGGGGCGCCTCGGCTACCCGCGGCGCGCGCTCAACCTGCACGCGTGCGCCGTCGCGATCGTCGAGCGGCACGGCGGCGAGGTGCCCGAGGACGTGGACGCGCTGCTCGACCTGCCCGGCGTCGGCCCGTACACCGCCCGCGCCGTCGCCGCGTTCGCCTTCGGGCACCGGCACCCGGTCGTCGACGTGAACGTGCGCCGGGTCCTCGCCCGGGCGGTCGCCGGCCAGGGCGATCCCGGCCCCGCGCGCACCGCCGCCGACCTCGCGGCGATGGCGGCGCAGCTGCCCGACGACGTGGCCGAGGCGCGCGTCTTCAACGCGGGCGCGATGGAGCTCGGAGCGGTCGTCTGCACCGCCCGCTCCCCGCGCTGCGAGGAGTGCCCGGTGCGCGACCTGTGCGCGTGGCGCGCCGCCGGGTACCCGGCGTACGACGGCCCGGCGCGGGTCGTGCAGAAGCGCTACGAGGGATCCGACCGGCAGGTGCGCGGGCTCCTGCTCGCGGAGCTCCGGTCGAGCCACTCCCCCGTGTCCGCCGCCGACCTCGCGACCGCCTGGCCGGAGCCCGTGCAGCGCGAGCGGGCGCTCGACGGGCTCCTCGCCGACGGCCTCGCCGTGCGGCAGCCGGACGGGACCTACGCGCTGCCGAGCTGAGGCGCGTCCGGGACGGCAGGAGGGGACCCGCGTCACCCGACGCGGGTCCCCTCCTGCAGTCCGACGCGGATCAGTGCGCGGGCGCGCTCCCCGGCGCGGCCGGGTCGGCCGGGTCGGCGTCCTCGGCGTCCTCGTCGTCGTCCAGCTCGTCCTCGTCGTCCGCGATCACGCGCGGCTTCACGTACGGGTCCTCGTCGCCCGCGTACACGCCGGCCTGCGCCTGCGTGTGCACGTCGGCGTCGCGGCGTCGCGCCTCCTCGAGGAGCGCCTCGATGGCGGCCGCGTTCTCCGGCACGCCGTCGAGGATGAACTCGAGCGACGGCGTGAGGCGCGCGGTGATGTTCTTGCCCACCTCGCTGCGCAGCATGCCGGTGGCGGACTTGAGGGCCGCGGCCGTGTCGGCGCGCTCCTCGTCGGTGCCGTAGACCGTGTAGAAGATGCTGGCGTGCTGCAGGTCGCCCGTGACGCGCACGTCGGTGACGGTCACGAAGCCGAGCCGCGGGTCCTTGATCCCCCGGTCGAGCTTGCGCGCGACGATCTCCTTGATGCGGTCGGCCATCTTCCGGGCCCTCGCGTGATCGACCATGGTCGACGTCCTTCCGTGACGGGTGCGGCCGGGCGTGCTCGCCCGGCGTCCTGCTCGTGTCCCGCACGGGGCGGGACGGGGAGGGCCCCGCTCCCCTCGTGGGGAGCGGGGCCCGGATCAGCCGAGGCTACGCCCGCGGCTTCTCCTTCATCTCGATCGTCTCGATCTCGTCGCCGATCTCGATGTCGTTGAACTTGCCGAGGCCGATGCCCGCCTCGAAGTCCGTGCGGACCTCGGAGACGTCGTCCTTGAACCGTCGCAGCGACTCGATGGCGAGGTTGTCGCCCACCACCACGCCGTCGCGGATGACCCGCGCCTTGGCGTTCCTGGTGATGGTGCCCGAGCGGACGATGACACCCGCGATGTTGCCGAACTTGGAGGAGCGGAACACCTCCCGGATCTCGGCGACGCCGGACTGGACCTCCTCGTACTCGGGCTTGAGCATGCCCTTGAGGCTCGACTCGATCTCCTCGAGCGCCGAGTAGATGACGCTGTAGAAGCGGATGTCGACACCCTCGCGAGCCGCGCGGGCGCGGGCCTTCGGGTCGGGGCGGACGTTGAACCCGATGATGATCGCGTTGTCGATCGTCGCCAGGTTGACGTCGCTCTCGGTGACCGCTCCGACGCCGCGGTGGATGATCCGCAGCTGCACGGAGTCGTCCACCTCGATCTTCATGAGCGACTCCTCCAGCGCCTCGACGGCACCGGACACGTCGCCCTTGATGATGAGGTTGAGCGACTCGACCTTGCCCTCCTCCAGCGCTCGCGTGAAGTCCTCGAGGCTGATGCGCTTGCGCGACTTGGCGAGCTGGGCGTTGCGCTCGACGGCCTCGCGCTTCTCGGCGATCTGACGGGCGGTGCGGTCCTCCTCGGTGACGAGGAAGGTGTCGCCCGCGCCGGGGACCGACGAGAGGCCCTGGACCTGGACGGGACGCGACGGGTAGGCCTCGTGGACCGCATCGCCGTTCTCGTCCATCATCGCGCGGACCCGGCCGTAGGCCGTGCCCGCCACGATGGCGTCGCCCACGCGGAGCGTGCCCGACTGGATGAGCACGGTCGCGACCGCGCCGCGGCCCTTGTCGAGGCGGGCCTCGATGGCGACGCCGCGCGCGTCCTTGTTCGGGTTGCTGCGCAGGTCGAGCCCGGCGTCGGCGGTGAGCAGGACGGCCTCGAGGAGGTCCTCCACGCCCTTGCCGGTGAGCGCCGACACGTCGACGAACATGACGTCTCCGCCGTACTCCTCGGCGACCAGGCCGTACTCGGTGAGCTGCTGGCGCACCTTGGCGGGGTTGGCCCCCTCCTTGTCGACCTTGTTGACCGCGACCACGATCGGCACGTTCGCCGCCTGGGCGTGGTTCAGGGCCTCCACCGTCTGCGGCATGATGCCGTCGTCGGCCGCGACCACGAGGATCGCGATGTCGGTGACCTGCGCACCACGGGCGCGCATGGCGGTGAACGCCTCGTGGCCCGGGGTGTCGATGAAGGTGATGGCGCGCTCGTAGCCCTCGTGCGGCGCCCAGACCTGGTACGCGCCGATGTGCTGCGTGATGCCGCCCGCTTCGCCCTCGATGACGTTGGCGTTGCGGATGGCGTCGAGCAGGCGCGTCTTGCCGTGGTCGACGTGGCCCATGACGGTGACGACGGGCGGCCGGATCTCCAGCACGTCGTCGTCCTCGTCCTCGAGCTCCTGGTCGAGGTCGATGTCGAAGCCCTCGAGCAGCTCGCGGTCCTCGTCCTCGGGGGAGACGACCTGGATCTTGTAGCCGAGCTCCGCGCCGAGCACGTCGAACGTGGCCTCGTCGAGCGACTCGGTCGCCGTGGCCATCTCACCGAGGTGGAACAGCACGGTCACCAGGTTGCCGGGGCTGGCGTCGATCTTGTCGGCGAAGTCCGAGATGGACGCGCCGCGACGCAGGCGGACGACCGTGTTGCCGTCGCCGCGGGGGACGCTGACGCCACCCAGCGACGGAGCCTCGCGCAGCTCGAACTCGGCCCTCTTCGTCCGCTTCGACTTGCGCGACTTGCTCTTGCCGCCGCCGCGCCCGAAGGCACCGGCGGTGCCGCCACCGGGGCCGCGACCGCGACCGCCGCCACCGGGACGACCGGCGAAGCCGCCGGCCGGACGCTGGAAGCCGCCGGCTGCCGGGGCGCCGGGGCGTCCCGCTCCGCCGGGAGCGCCGCCGGGACGACCCGCACCCGCGGGGCGCTGGCCGAAGCCGACAGGACGTGCGCCCTGGCCGACGCCGCCGGGACGCGGGGCGCCGGGGCGGGGGGATCCGGGACGGGGAGCGGCCGGACGGGGGCCTGCGGCTCCCGCGGCGGGGCGCTGGCCCATGCCCTGGTTGCTCGCGAACGGGTTGTTGCCCGGGCGGGGCTTGGTGCCCATGCCCTGGTTGCTCGCGAAGGGGTTGTTGCCGGGGCGCGGGGCCGCCGGACGCGGGATCCCGGGACGCGGGATGCCGGTGGAGGGGGCGGGCGCGCTGCCGGCGTCCGGGCGCGGGGCGCTCGGGGCGGCGGCGGCGGACGCCTCGGGGGCGGCGGGAGCGGCCTTGGCGGCCTGCGCCTTCTCGTCCGCGACGGCCTTGCGGCCGGCCTCGGCCTGGGCCTGGCGCTCCGCGACGGTCAGCGGGGCGACGGGCGCGGGGACGTCGGACGCCTCGGGGGCGTCGGCGACCGGGGCCGTCGGCTGCGGGCCGGGGGTGGGGCGGCCGCCGGGCTTCGGAGCCGACGAGCGGGCTCCGGGGCGCGGGGCGGACGACGGCGTGGCGGCGGGTGCCGCGGCCTGTCCGGTGAGGCCGGCTGCCTCGAGCGCCGCCTTGAGCTTGCGGGCCACGGGGGGCTCGATGCTCGACGACGGTCCCTTGACGAACTCGCCCATCTCCTTGAGCTTGGCGAGTGCGGTCTTGCTGTCGACGCCGATCTCGGCGGCGATCTCGTGTACGCGTGGTTTTGCCACTGTTCTCCTGTCTGGGGGTCCTCTCCCAGGCAGGAGGGGACCGCTAGTGCTGGACGGATCTCATTTCGAGCCGCTCATTAGTTGTCCATGTGCCGTTCAGCCTGTTCTCTCGGATGCTCGCGCGCTCGGCTGGGCCGCGAGCCGCTCTCGTAGTCCCCCAAGAGCTGCGGGGTCGAGCGCCGCATCGCTCCGCAGGGCCCGCCCGAAGGCCCGCCGCGCGATCGCTCTGTCGATGCACTCGATGGTCGGATGGATCCACGCACCCCGGCCGGCCAGCACAGCACGCTCGTCGACGACGAGGGAGCGGGTGCGGGGATCGGCCACGATCCGCTGGAGAGCGGACCTCGGGGCACGCCGACGACAGCCGACGCACGTTCTTACCGGCTCCATACTACCCCCTCCGTCCGGCGGCGGCGAGGCGGGGTCGCGACGGGCGGCGATCAGTCGTCGCCCTCGAGGATGCTGTCGGGCTGGATGTCGATCTTCGCGCCCGTGAGCTTCGCGGCGAGTCGGGCGTTCTGGCCCTCCTTGCCGATGGCGAGCGACAGCTGGTAGTCGGGCACGAGCGCCCGCACGGCCTTGGTCGCCTGGTCGATGACGAAGGAGCTCGTGACCTTCGCGGGCGACAGCGCGTTGCCCACGAAGACGGGCAGCGACTCGGAGTAGTCGACGATGTCGATCTTCTCGTCGTTCAGCTCCGCCGTGACCGCGCGGACGCGCTGGCCCAGCTCGCCGATGCAGGCGCCCTTGGCGTTGATGCCGGGCTCGGTCGCGCGCACCGCGATCTTGGTGCGGTGCCCGGCCTCGCGGGCGAGCGACACGATCTCGACGAGGCCCTGGGCGATCTCCGGCACCTCGAGCGCGAAGAGCTTCCGGACGAGCGACGGGTGCGTGCGCGAGACCGTGATCTGCGGGCCCTTCGCGCCGCGCGAGACGCTCGTGACGTAGACGCGCAGGCGCGAGCCGTGCGTGTACTTCTCGCCGGGCACCTGCTCCTCGGGCGGGAGGATCGCCTCGATGGTGCCGAGGTCGACGTGGATCATGCGGGGGTTCGGGCCCTGCTGCACGACGCCGGCGACGATGTCGCCCTCGCGGCCCTTGAACTCGCCGAGGATGCGGTCGTCGCCGATGTCGCGCAGGCGCTGGTTGATGACCTGCTTCGCGGCGAAGGCGGCGATGCGGCCGAAGTCGCTCGGGCTGTCCTCGGACTCGCCGATGACGAGGCCGTCGTCGTCGAGCTCGGGGACGTGCACGGAGACGTGGCCGGACTTGCGGTCCAGGTGCACGCGGGCGGGGGGCACGCCGTCGGCGACGGGCTTGGCGTCGGCCTGGTCGGTGTGCTTGAGGTAGGCGGTGAGGATGGCCTGCTCGATGATCGAGACGAGCTCCTCGAACGGGATCTCGCGCTCGCGCTCCATCATGCGCAAGACGCTCAGGTCGATGTCCACGGGCGACTCCTCTATTCGGTTGGAAACACCACAGGTTACCCGACCGGGACGGGTCGGGCAGCCTGCGGGTGGGGCGGGAGGGGATCAGCGGCCGCCGGCGAGGGCTCCCACCACGTCGGTGAGCGCGATCGGGGTGCGGTCGTTCGTCCGGCGGTCCCACAGCTCGGCCATGCCGTCGGCGGCGCCGCGGCCGACGATGACGATGGTCGGCACGCCGATGAGCTCGGCGTCGCCGAACTTCACGCCCGGCGAGACCTTCGGGCGGTCGTCGAAGAGCACGTCGAGGCCGGCGGCGTCGAGCGCGTCGACCAGCTCCTCGCTGGCCGTGCGCACGCCCTCGTCCTTGCCGGTCATGACCACGTGGACGTCGAACGGGCTGATGGACGCGGGCCAGAGGAGGCCGCGGCCGTCCTGCGTCGCCTCGGCGACGAGCGCCAGGTTGCGCGTGATGCCGATGCCGTACGAGCCCATGGTGACCGTGACGAGCTTGCCGTTCTCGTCGAGGACCTTGAGGCCGAGCGCCTCCGCGTACTTGCGGCCGAGCTCGAATACGTGGCCGATCTCGGTGCCGCGGCCCGCGCTGATGGGGCCGGAGCCGTCGGGCGCGGGGTCGCCGTCGCGCACGTCCGCGGCCTCGACGGCCCCGTCCGGCGTGAAGTCGCGGCCGGCGACGAGCGAGAGCACGTGCTTCCCGGCGACGTTGGCGCCGGTGATCCACGAGGTGCCGTCGACCACGCGGGGGTCGACCACGTAGCGCACCCGCGTCGTCGACGTGGATCCGAGGACCGGGCCCTCCGGCGACCACGGGCCGATGTACCCCGTGACGAGCCCAGGCTGCTTCGCGAGGTCGGCGGCGGTGGCGGGCTCGACCTCGGCCGGGAAGAACGCCACCTCGGCGCGCTTGAGGTCGATGTCGCGGTCGCCGGGGATGCCGACGACGACGAGCTCGCGCGTGCCGTCGAGGTGGCTGAGCGCGAGGACGATGTTCTTCAGCGTGTCCGCCGCGGTCCAGGCGCGGCCGTCCTCGCGGGGCTCCTGCGCGTTCGCGAGGTCGACCAGGGTGGCGATGGTGGGGGTGTCGGGTGAGTCGAACACCCGTGCCGCGGGCTGGCCCTCGATGGGGATCGGCTCCGGCACGAGGGTCGTGAACGCCTCGACGTTGGCCGCGTAGCCCCCGGGCGAGCGCACGAAGGTGTCCTCGCCGATGGGCGTGGGGTGCAGGAACTCCTCGCTCTTGGAGCCGCCCATCGCGCCCGCGTCGGCGGCGACGATGACGTACTCGAGGCCGAGGCGCTGGAAGATGCGCTCGTAGGCGTCGCGCTGCGCCTGGTAGCTGATCGAGAGGGCCTCGTCGGTGACGTCGAAGGAGTAGGCGTCCTTCATCGTGAACTCGCGGCCGCGCAGGATGCCGGCGCGGGGGCGGGCCTCGTCGCGGTACTTGTCCTGGATCTGGTAGATCGACAGGGGCAGGTCCTTGTAGCTCGAGTAGAGGTCCTTCACGAGCAGCGCGAAGAACTCCTCGTGCGTGGGCGCCAGCACCATGGGCGCGCGCTTGCGGTCCTCGAGGCGGAACATCCCGGGGCCGTACTCGTCGTAGCGGCCCGTGACCTGGTACGGCTCGGCGGGGAGCAGCGCGGGGAAGTGCACCTCCTGGGCGCCGATGCGCTCCATCTCCTCGCGGACGATCGCCTCGACCTTCCGCTTCACGCGGAGGCCGAGCGGCAGCCAGGCGAAGATGCCGGGGGCCTGGCGGCGGATGTAGCCGGCGCGCACGAGGAGGCGGTGGCTCGCGACCTCGGCGTCGACGGGGTCTTCCCGGAGGGTGCGGACGAAGAGCTGGGAGAGGCGTGTGGACACCCGACACAGCCTAGCGATCCGGGCGCGTCGCTCCGGCGCGGCCGCAATTCAGCGGCGGGCGCCGACGCCGGTCGCGTAGGAGAGGCGCAGGCGCTCGAAGCCCTCGTCGAGGGACACCGCGGGGGTCCAGCCGAGCGCACGGCGGGTCTCTCGCTGGTCGAACCAGTGCGCGGTGGAGAGCTGCTCGGCGAGGAAGCGGGTCATGGGCGGCTCGTCGGATCCGGGGCGCACGGCCCAGACGCGCTCCACGGCTCCCCCGGCGGCGCGGGCGAGGGCGGCGGGGACGCGGAGGCGGGGCGCGGGGACGCCGGCGGCGCGGCACATGCCGGCGAGCAGCTCGGCGACCGGACGCGGCTCGCCGTTGGTGACGACGTAGGCGCGGCCGTGCGCGGTGTCGGCGGCGTCGAGGGCGGCGACGATCGCGTCGGCCGCGTTGTCGCGGTAGACCGTGTCGATGAGCGCCGCGCCGTGCCCGAGCAGCGGGAGGCGGCCGCGGGCGGCGCGGTCGACGATGCGGGCGACGAGCTGCGTGTCGCCCGGGCCCCAGACGAGGTGCGGGCGGACCGCGAGGACGCGCATGCCGGGCGAGTCCTCCGCGAGGGCGAGCAGCTCGCCCTCCGCCTTCGTGCGGGCGTAGTCGCCGCGCGCGCGGACGGGATCCGCGGGGCCGGCGCCGTCCCCCGTGATCGAGAGGCCGGTGTGCGCGACGGACGGCGAGGAGACGTGGACGAACCGCGTGGCGCCGGTCGCACGTGCGGCGTCGAGGAGCGCGCGCGTGCCCGCCACGTTCACGGCGCGGAAGTCGGCCGGGTCCCCGGCGAGGGAGACCTTGGCGGCGAGGTGCACGACCGCGTCGACGCCCGCGACCGCGCGGGCCACGGCGACGGGATCCACGACGCTGCCGCGGAGGTCGACGACCGCCCCGGGCACGGGCGCGGTGCCGCTCGACGCGAGGCCGGAGGGCTGGCGCTGGAAGGTGCGGACGGCGTGCCCCGCGACGGCGAGGCGCTCGGCGACGGCGCGCCCGAGCATGCCGCTCGCGCCCGTGACGAGCACGATCACGGCGCGCTCACGCGTCCGCCCGAGAGGATGCCCGCGGCCCAGCGGCCGAGGCGCGCCCGGTCGATCTTCGAGTTGTGGCGGACGTCGGTGGGCAGGACGGGGACGACGAGCACCGCCGCGACCGGGAGGTCCACGGCCGCGCGCACGGCCGC
The DNA here is from genome assembly GCF_030816895.1 of Clavibacter sp. B3I6. Classification (NCBI taxonomy): domain Bacteria; kingdom Bacillati; phylum Actinomycetota; class Actinomycetes; order Micrococcales; family Microbacteriaceae; genus Clavibacter; species Clavibacter sp. B3I6. Next base: position 3,035,823 of record NZ_JAUSYL010000001.1, on the reverse strand, counting down.
CGCGAGCGCCTCCTCCGCGAGGCCGACCCGGCGCGCGGCCGGCACGGTCTCGACGACGAGGACGAGCTGCCGGACGCCCGCGGGGCCGACGCCGACGGCGGCCGCGCGGCCGACCCCCGGCGCGGACTCGGCGCGCTGCTCGGGGCCGACGGGCGTGAGGACGCCGTCGGCCGTGGTGATCACGTGCGGCAGGCGGCCCTCGATCCAGAGGGCGCCGGTCGCGTCGAGGTGGCCGACGTCGCCCGTGCGGTGGCGGCGGATCCCGTCGGCGGAGTCGCGGCGAGCGGCGCGGTCGGTGACGTGCAGGCGGTCGTACCGGTCGTGGACGTGGGGCGCGGCGACGACGATCTCGCCCGTGACGCCCTGCTCGGTCGTGAGCGCCCCCGTCGCGGCGCCGTCGGCGTCGAGCGGGCTGATGCGGATCGCCACGGGGTCGACGGGCGCGCCGACGCAGACGCCCGCGTCGCCGCGGAGGACGGCGGCGCGGATCCCGTCGAGGGTCACGTCGGTGAGCAGCAGGCCCTCGGTCATGCCGTAGGGCGTGTGGATCGAGGCGGCCGGCACGAGCGCGGCGGCGCGCGTGAGCAGCGCCTCCGAGAGCGGCGCGCCGGCGGACAGCAGCGACCGGACGCGGCCGAGGGCGTCGCGGTCGTCGGCCGTGAGCGCGTCCGCGGTGGCGACGACGTTGGCGAGCGCGGCGGGCGACGCGAAGACGACCGTCGCGTCCGCGGCGCGGGCGGCGGCGGCCAGCGCGGAGGCCGTGAGATCGCGCGGGCGGGTCACGTCCATGTCGGGCGTGACGCTCGTGGCGCCGAGCGCCGGGCCGAGCAGCGCGAACGGCGCGAACCCGGCGACGAGGCCCGTGCCGACCCCCACGTCGAAGCGGGCGCCGAGGGTGTCGCGGAGGGCGGCCAGCTGCCGGTGCGTGTAGACGACGCCCTTGGCGGGGCCGGTGGATCCCGAGGTGAAGAGGATCGCGGCGTCGTCGTCCGCGGACGGCTCGGCGGGCAGGACCTGCGCGCGGCCGTCGCGGGCGATCTCCGGCAGGCTCGCGGCGACGCCGAGCGCGCGGGCGACGGGCGGCGCGAGGGTCGTGACGGAGATCCGCTCCCCCGGCCAGCCGAGGGCGCGCGCGAGGGCGAGGCCGGCGGGGATGCCGACGACCATGTCCGGGCGGGATCCGGCGACCGCGCGTCCCAGGCCCTTCACGCCGAGGCCCGCGTCGGCGACCACGACGATCGCGCCGATGCGGAGGCACGCGTAGAGGAGGGCCGTGAGGTCCGCGCCGGGCGGCACGAGGAGCGAGACGCGGTCGCCCGCGCGGAGGCCGCGGGCGTGCAGGCCCGCGGCGATCTCGCGGACCCGGCGGGAGAGCAGGCGCCAGGAGACGGTGCGGGGTCCGCCGCCGCCGCGCGGCGCCATCTCGACGAGGACGGGGGCGTCGCTGTCGCGGTGCTCCTCGAGCAGGGCGCCGAGCGGGCGCACGGGATCGGCCTCGGCGGCGACCGGGGCGCGCACGGCGACCCGGGCGGATCCGGGCAGCACGCGGTCGGCGAGCCAGTCGAGCGCGGTCGCCGCGTAGTCGTGATCCTCGGCGACGAGGTGACCGGCCCCCTCGACGCGGTGGACGTCCGCGTGCGGCAGGCGCTCGAGGAGGTCGGAGAGGTAGACGTCGGAGAAGATCGGGTCGCGCGGGCCCCAGACGAACAGGGCCGGCAGGTCGAGGTCGCGGAGGCCCTCCGCGATGGAGACGAGCGTCACGTGGCTGGGGTGCGCGGGGCCGACGGGGATGTCGGCGACGAAGCCGCGGATCCCGTCGCGGCGGTCCGCGCCCGCGTACGGCGCGGCGTACGCGCGGCGCACGGCGGGGTCGAGCGGCGGGTGCGCGAGGGCGAGCGTGGTGGCGAGGAAGCCCGGGGTGCCGCGCGTGGCGGCGTCGTGGATCCCCGTGGCGAGCGCGAGGCGCAGCGGCCACGGGATGGGCACGCCCTCCTCCTGGTGCACGGCCGTGTTGAGGGCCATGACGCCGGCGACCACGTCGCGGTTGCGGAGCGCCCAGCCGAGGCTGACCACGCCGCCCCAGTCGTGGCCGAGCGTGACGACGGGACCGGCGGCGCCGGATCCGGACAGCCCCAGCTCGTCGGTGAGGGCCTGCAGGTCGTCGAGCCGCGTCGGCAGCGTGCGCGCGACGCCGGTGCGCTCGGAGAACCCCATGTCGAGCTGGTCGACGGCGACCACGCGCCAGGCCGGCCGCGACGGGTCCCGCTCGGCGCGCGCGAGCGACTCCGCCGCGATGCGCCGCCACAGGTAGGACCAGGTCGGGTTGCCGTGCACGCAGAGGACCGTGCCGGCGACGGGCGCGCCCGTGGTGGCGAGCCGCTCCCCCGTGTCGAGCACGTGCCAGCCGTGGCCGCCGGCGCGCACGACGCGCGACCAGGCGGGGTCGAGGCCGGGCAGCGGTCGCCCGTCGGGGCCGGGCACGGGGACGGTCGCCGCGCTGGTGCGGCCCTCGCGCGTCACGGCGCGGCTACCAGAGGATCTCGGTCATGGCCGTGTTGAGGCCGGAGCCCACGCCCATGCAGAGCACGCGGTCGCCGCGGCTGAGGCTGTCCGCCTGGTCGGCGAGCGTGATCGGGATGCTCGCGGGACCGACGTTGCCGTAGCGCGGGTAGGTCAGCGGCACGCGCGACTTGTCGAGCTTCGCGGCCTTGACGATGGCGTTCGTGTGCACGTCCGACACCTGGTGGAGGATGTAGCGGTCCATGTCCGACCAGTCCCAGTCGTCCTGGGCGGCCTCCTTCCACGCGTCGACGACCAGCTCCATGCCGCCGCGGAGGAGCTCCTTCGTGTCGGTGAACATGCCGTCGACGTCGCCGATGCACAGCTCGTGGTGCTGGGTGGCCGCGCGCGTGACGCCGCCGAGGATCCGGTGCCCCTCGGGGTGGTCGCTCGTGCGCCCGAGCACGGCCGCCGCGGCGCCCGCGCCGAGCGTGAGGCTCGGGAACTCGCTGAGGAAGTCCGCGCGGGTCGTCTCCGGGCGGAGCAGGCGCGCGACCGTGTTGTGGCGGATCTCGCCGGCGTCCTCGCCGTCGACGATCATCGCGTAGTCGATCTGGCCCGAGTCGATGAGGTGGCCGGCGAGCGTCATCGCGTTCACGAAGCCGAGGCACGCGTTCGCGATGTCGAAGTTGAGCGCCGAGGACGGCAGCCCGAGGCCGTTGTGGATGCTCACCGCGACGCTCGGCTCGAGGTGCGCGCGCGTGACCGACGTGTTGATGAGCAGGCCGATCTGCGACGCGTCCACGCCCGCCTGCGCGAGCGCCTTCCGGCCCGCCTGGGTGGCGGCCGCGTCGAACGACATGCCGGCGTCCCAGTTGCGCCGCTCCAGCACGCCCGCGACGCGCTGCAGGAGGCCCGTGGGGAGGCGGAGGCGCGCGAGCACGGGCTTCAGCCGGTCGTCGATCTCGGCGGAGGTGACCGTGTGCGGGGCGAGGACGCTGGCGAGCCCCAGCAGGGAGGTGTTCCGATGCCGGAAAGTGGCGTTACCGTTCAACAGCATCCTCAGTTCGTGGGGCGGTCCGCCGGGCGGACGACTAGCAGAGCCTACGCGCAGACAGCGCGCGCGGACGCACGCCGCCGGTGCAGGCGGGTGGGGAGGGGAGGGTCAGACCAGGATCTCGGGGCTGCCGATGGATCCGGCGGGCATCTCGGCGGCGAGGCGGTTGGCCTCCTCGATGAGGGTCTGGACGATCTCGGACTCGGGCACGGTCTTGATGACCTCGCCCTTGACGAAGATCTGCCCGCGGCCGTTGCCGGACGCGACGCCGAGCTCGGCCTCGCGCGCCTCGCCGGGCCCGTTCACGACGCACCCCATGACGGCGACGCGCAGCGGCACGTTGACGTGCTTGAGGCCCTCGGTGACCTGCTCGGCCAGCGAGTAGACGTCGACCTGGGCGCGGCCGCAGCTCGGGCAGGAGACGATCTCGAGCTTCCGCTCGCGGAGGTTGAGCGACTGCAGGATCTGCAGGCCCACCTTCACCTCCTCCGCGGGGGGCGCGGAGAGGGAGACGCGGATGGTGTCGCCGATGCCCTCGGACAGCAGGATGCCGAACGCCGTGGCGCTCTTGATCGTGCCCTGGAACGCGGGGCCGGCCTCGGTGACGCCGAGGTGCAGGGGCCAGTCGCCGCGCTCGGCGAGCAGGCGGTAGGCCTTCACCATGATGACGGGGTCGTTGTGCTTGACCGAGATCTTGAAGTCGTGGAAGTCGTGCTCCTCGAAGAGGCTCGCCTCCCACACGGCGGACTCGACGAGCGCCTCGGGGGTGGCCTTGCCGTACTTCTGCAGGAGGCTCGGGTGGAGCGACCCGGCGTTGACGCCGATGCGGATGGAGGTGCCCGCGGCCTTGGCGGCCTTCGCGATGGCGCCGACCTGGTCGTCGAACTTCCGGATGTTGCCGGGGTTCACGCGCACCGCGCCGACGCCGGCGTCGATGGCCGTGAAGACGTAGCGGGGCTGGAAGTGGATGTCCGCGATGATCGGGATCTGGCTCTTCTTCGCCAGGATGTGCAGCACGTCCGCGTCGTCCTGGTGCGGCACCGCGACGCGCACGATGTCGCAGCCGGTGGCCGTGAGCTCGGCGATCTGCTGGAGCGTGGCGTTGATGTTGGTCGTCTGCGTGGTCGTCATCGACTGGACGCTGACCTGCGCGTCGCCGCCGACCTTCACCTTGCCGACGCTGATCTGACGGGTCTTCCGACGGGGCGCGAGGACCTCAGGGACCTTCGGCATTCCGAGATTGACTGCTGGCACGCATCAGAGCCTACGTCCGATTCCTGCGCGCCCGGTGCGTCGGGGGCGCGGAGGCCCGGTCGCCGCCGGGCGGCGGGTCAGGTGAGGCGGACGGGGTTCACGAGGTCGGCGAAGATCAGCAGCGCGCTCATGGCGCCGAAGAGGATCACGACCACGAACGTCAGCGGCATGAGCTTCGCGACGTCGACGGGACCCGGGTCGCGGCGGCCGAACGCCTTGGCCAGGAAGCGGCGGACGCCCTCCACGACGGCGCCGAGCACGTGCCCGCCGTCGAGCGGCAGGAGCGGCAGGAGGTTGATCATGCCGAGGGCCACGTTGAGCGACGCGACCAGCCCGATCATGGCCGAGGCGCGCGAGGCCACGGGCGTCTCGTCGAGGCTCGCGATCTCGCCGGCGACGCGGCCGACGCCCACGACGCTCATGGGGCCGTTGGGGTCGCGCTCCCCGCCGCCGAAGGCCGCGCGGCCGACGTCCACGAGCCGCTGCGGGAGGTTCAGGATGAGGTTGCCGACGGCCGCCATGTTCTCGCCGGTGGTGGTGAACGCGGCGGAGAGCGGCTGCCGCTGCACGGCCTGCGTGGGGCTGAAGCCGATGAGGCCTACCTCGCGCGTGACCGGCCGGCCCTGCTCGTCGACCTCGGGGGCGCCGCGCTGGCCGATGACGGCCTGCTCGGTGAGGACGGGCGTGATGGCCAGGGCCTGCCGGGCGCCGTCGCGCTCCACGACCACGTCGAGCTCCCGGCCGGCGGAGACCCGCACGGTGCCGGTGACCTGGTCCCACGCGGTGACCGGGGTGCCGTCGATGCTGACGACCGTGTCGCCGGGCTGGAGGCCGGCCGCGGCGCCGGGGGCGACGGGCGCGCCGTCCGGGCACGCGTCGGCGTCGGCGGCGGACGCGGATCCGGCGGGCACGATGCACGCGTTCACCTGGCCGACCGTGGTGGTGGGCGTCGTGACGCCGAAGCCGCAGAGGACCACGGCGAACAGGATGATCGCGAGGAGGAAGTTCATCGCGGGCCCGCCGAGCATGATGACCATGCGCTTCGGCACGGACAGCCGGTAGAAGGCGCGGTGATCCTCGTCGCCGACGCTCTCGGCGCTGGCCTGGCGGGCGTCCTGCACGAGGAGGTCGAAGAAGCCGCGGCCGGCGCGGTCGTCGGCGTCGGGGGTGGCCGGGGATGCGGCGCCGGGGGCGGTCTCGGCGTCGGGGGCGGACCCGCGGCGCGCGTCCGGGCCGACCAGCTGCGCGATGCCCGTGCTGCTCGTGCCGGCGCGCGAGCTCTGCGGAGGGAACATCCCGATCATGGAGATGTAGCCGCCGAGCGGGATCGCCTTCACGCCGTACTCGGTCTCGCCCTTCCGGCGGCTGAGGATCGTCGGCCCGAAGCCGATCATGTACTGCGTGACGCGCACGCCGAAGGCCTTCGCGGGCACCAGGTGCCCGACCTCGTGGAGGCCGATGGACACGGCGACGCCGACCACGATGATGAGCACCCCGAGGATGTAGAGGAAGACGCCGTCCATGGTGAAGGAGGCTACCTCGCGCACCCTGGGGGGACGCCGCCGTGGCGCGGATCGCGGGGATCGCGCGGGGCCGCCGAGCTGCGCGGACGGACGGCGCGGCCGGAGCCCGGCGCACGACCCCGGCTAGGCTGGTGATCCCGTGACGAGAGGTGCACCCATGCCCGGAGAACGGTCCGACGGCCTCGCCGGCACGCTGCTGGCCGGCCGGTACCGCATCAGCGGCCTGCTCGGGCGCGGCGGCATGGCCACCGTGCACCGCGCCGTCGACGAGACGCTCGGCCGCGAGGTCGCCGTCAAGGTCTTCGCCACCGACTCCGCCGATCCGGCCGAGGTCGAGCGCCAGGAGGGCGAGGTGCGCATGCTCGCGGGCCTCAGCCACCCGGGCCTCGTGACGCTCTTCGACGTGGGCGACGACGTCGTCGCCGACCGCGTGCTCGCGTTCATCGTGATGGAGATCGTCGACGGCACCACCCTCGCCGACCGCATGAAGGAGGGGCCGCTGCCCGGGCCCGAGGTCGCGCGCATCGGCGGGATCCTCGCGGACGCGCTCGGCTACATCCACCGCCGCGGCGTCGTGCACCGCGACGTGAAGCCCGCCAACGTGCTGCTCGCGCGCCCCGAGGACGACGAGCCCGCCGCGGCGAAGCTCACCGACTTCGGCATCGCGCGCCTCGTGGACGGCACGCGCCTCACCTCCACCGGGTCGATCATCGGCACGGTCAGCTACCTCAGCCCCGAGCAGGCCCTCGGCGAGTCCGTGGGCGCGCCGACCGACGTCTACGCGCTCGGCCTGGTGCTCCTCGAGTGCCTCACCGGCCGCCGCACCTTCCCGGGCACGGCCGCCGAGTCGACCATGGCGCGCGTCGTCCGGGACCCCGACATCCCCGCCCGCCTCGGCGCGGCCTGGGTGGACCTCCTCACCCGCATGACGCGCCGCGACCCCGCCGCGCGTCCCACCGCGCGCGAGGTCGCCGCGGAGCTGCGGACCGGACGCGCGCCCCTGTCGAGCGTGGACGAGCCGACCGCCGCGTCGACGCGCGTGATGCCCGTGGCCGAGGCCGCCGGCGTCGGGGCAGCCGGGGCAGCCGCTGCCGGGCTCGCGGGCGCCACCGCCGCTCCGTTCGCGGATCCCGACGCCCGGACGGAGCGGTTCAGCGCGGCGCCCGCGATGTCGACCGGCCGGGCGGACGACCCCACCTCGCGCAGCGCGCCCGTCGCGCCCGCCGGGCGACCGTCGACGGACCCGGACCGTCCCCCGGCCACGCGACGCGGGCGCCGCGCGCTCAGCATCGCGGTCGTCTCGGTGCTCATCGCGGCTGCCGCCGTCGTCGGCGTCGTGACCGTCACGTCGATGGACCGCGACACCGCGTACCCGGCCGTGCCCGGCCCCCTCGGCGCCAGCCTCGAGGAGCTGCAGAAGAGCGTGGAGGACGCCCCGTGATCCGCACATCCCCCCGACGCGAGCCCGGCTCCCCCGCGCGCCGCACGCTCCGCGGCCGCGCCGCCGTCGGCCTCGCGACCACCGCCGCGGCCCTCCTGCTGCTCGCCGGCTGCGCGGGCCCGTCCACCCCGGAGGAGAGCGCGCTCGACGACCTGCAGCAGCGCACCCTGTCGGTGACGCAGTCGTCCGCCGACGGTGACTACGCCAAGGCGCTCGCGCAGCTCGAGGAGCTGCGGACCGCCGTCGAGGCCGACCTCGCCGACGGGTCCATCGACCAGGCGCGCCGGGACGAGGTCATCGCGCGCATCGACGCGGTGCGCGCGCAGCTCGAGGCCGCGCGCGACGCCGCCGGGTCGACGCCGACGCCGACGCCCGCGCCGTCCGAGAGCGCCTCGCCGACGCCGGCTCCCACGCGCACCGCGACGCCCTCGCCCCCGCCGACCCCAACGCCGACGCGCACCGCGACGCCCTCGCCCAGCCCGACCCCCAGCCCGACGCCCGGAGGCGACGACGGCGAGGAAGGCGAGCCGGGGAACGGCGGCGGGAACGGGAACGGCGGGGCCGGCAACGGCAACGGGAACGGGAAGGGGAACGGCGGAGCCGGCAACGCGGGGAACGGCAACGGGAACGGCTGAGCCGGGAACGGCTGAGCCGCCTCCTCGTCCGGTGGCCGGTCGGCGCGCAGCGTCGACGGCTGCGGCGCGACCTCCGGGCTGCGGACCGAGCGGCCGGGTCAGACCCCCAGCACGCGGTCGGCCTCGGCGCGCGCCCAGCGCTCCGCCTCGGCCAGGGACTCGCGCGTGAGCGCGCCGGATGCCGGCTCATGCGCGTCCACGACGCGGCGGATGGTGTCGACGATGTCGAGGAAGCCGGCGCGTCCCGCGTGGAACGCGTGCACCGCCTGCTCGTTCGCGGCGTTGTAGACGGCCGGGAACGTGGATCCGGCCCGCCCCACCTCCTTGGCGAGGAGGACGGCGGGGAAGGCCGCGTCGTCGAGCGGCTCGAAGGTCCAGGTCGCGGCCCGGGTCCAGTCGATGGGGACGCCGACGTCCGGCATCCGGTGCGGCCAGTCGAGCCCCAGCGCGATGGGCAGCCGCATGTCCGGCGGCGACGCCTGCGCGAGCGTGGACCCGTCGATGAACTCGACCATCGAGTGGACGAGCGACTGCGGGTGCACGACCACGTCGATCCGGTCGTAGGGCACGTCGAAGAGCAGGTGCGCCTCGATGACCTCGAGGCCCTTGTTGACGAGGGTCGAGGAGTTCGTCGTGATGACGAGGCCCATGTCCCACGTGGGGTGCGCGAGCGCCTCGCGAGGCGTCACGTGGGCCAGCTCCGCGCGCGTGCGCCCGCGGAAGGGCCCGCCGGAAGCCGTGACCACGAGGCGCCGGACCTCCTCGGCGGTGCCGCCGCGCAGGGCCTGCGCGATGGCGGAGTGCTCCGAGTCGACGGGCACGAGCTGGCCCGGCCTCGCGATGGACCGGACGAGCTCGCCGCCCACGATGAGCGACTCCTTATTGGCGAGGGCGAGGGTGCGGCCCTCCTCCAGCGCGGCGAGCGTGGGGCCGAGCCCCACGGATCCGGTGATCCCGTTGAGCACCACGTCGGCGTCGACCGAGCGGATGAGCTGCTCGGCCTCGTCCGCGCCGAGCGCCGTGTGCTCGACGCCCGCGATCCTCGCCTGCTCGGCGAGCGCCTCCCGCTTGCTGCCGGCGCCGAGCCCGACCACCTCGAACCGCTCCGGATGGCGCGCGATGACCTCGAGGGCCTGCACGCCGATGGAGCCCGTGGATCCGAGGACGATGACGCGGCGCACGGCGATCCCTACTGGCCCGCGGGAGCCGAGGTGCCGAGGATGTCGACGACGAACACGATGGTGTCGGTGCCGCCGATGTCCTCGCCGGAGCCCGCCTCGCCGTAGCCGTCCGCGGGCGGGATGATCGCGATGACCTGCGAGCCGACCTTCTGGCCGACGAGCGCCTTGGTGAAGCCGGGGATGACCTGCGAGGTGACGAACGTGGCCGGCTCGCCGCGCTCCCAGCTCGAGTCGAAGACCTTCTTCGTGTTCCAGTTGATGCCGGTGTAGTGCACCGTGACGCTGGCGCCGTCGGGGACCTCCTCGCCGTCCCCGACCTTCAGGTTCGCGATCCTCGTCTCCGTCGGCGGGTCGGCGTCCGGGATGGTGATGGTGGGGGCGCCGTCGTCCGCGAGGGCGACCTCGGGGAAGCCCTCGGGCGCGGGCTGGTCCGCGCCGTCGGCGCGGTCCAGGGGCGTCGCGGCCTTGCTGAGCACGTCGACGACGATGACCACGGGGTCGGTCGCGCCGAGACCGAGCTGGGACGCCTGGTCGGGCACGAAGCCGTCGGCGGCCGGCACGACCGCGACGACGCGGGATCCGACGGTGGTGCACTCGACGGCCCGCACCACGCCCGGGAGGAACGACGCGTCGTCCATCTTCGCCGCGAGCGGCTGGTCGGGGTTGTAGGCGAGCTGGTCGAGCGCTGCGCCGGACGTGCCGTTGTAGGCCGCGAGCGCGATGTTGGCGGTCTCGCCTGCACCGACCTCCTCGCCGTCGCCCTCCGTGACGATCGTGCGCTCGGTCGTGTCGACCGTGAGCGGGCCGTCGACCGTGACCTCGGGGGCGGACCCGAAGTCGCCGGAGACCTCGACCGACTTGGACGCGTCGCCCGCCGCCGTGTCGATGCAGGAGGCGCCCGCGGTGCGCGCGCCGGCCGTCGGGCTCGCCGACGGATCCGCGTCGGACGTGCCGCCGCTGGAGCAGGCGGACAGCGCCAGGATCGCGGCCGCGGCCAGGGTGAGGGGGATGCGTCGCTTCACGTTCATCGCTTTCATCGGCGCGGCGGACGCACCAGGTATGGAGGAGGGACCCGGACAGTCTGCCCGACGCGGCCGGGGAGCGGCTGACAGGGGACGGCGGAGGGGGTCGGATGCGGGGGTGGCGGTGCATGCCGGAGCGGGTCGATCGGCGGCCCGGCCGCTCGGCCGCTGGGTCGCTCGGCCGGCCGGGGGATCAGGAGCCGGCGGCCTCCGCGACGACGGTGCGCGGCTCGTGGTGCACGGGGAAGGCGACCGAGGACGCGATGAAGCAGCGTTCGGCGGCGCCCGCGTGCAGCGACGTGGCGAGCTCGACCTGGGCCGGATCGCGCACCGTGACCACGGGTCGCAGCGTGACCTCGACGAAGTGCCCGCCGCCGCCGTCCGTCTGCCGCATCGTGCCGGTAGCCTCGTCGCGGTACGCGACGACGACGACCCCGGCCGTCGCGGCGGCGTGCAGGTAGCTGAGCAGGTGGCACTGGGCGAGCGCGGAGATGAGGGCGTCCTCGGGGTTCCACCGGTCGACGTCGCCCCGGAAGGGACGATCCGCGGAGCCCAGCAGGTCGGGCTTGCCGTCGATGCGGACGACGTGGTCGCGGCCGTAGGACCGGTGGTCGGACGTGCCGGATCCGCGGTCGCCCGTCCACTCGACGGACAGGGCGTAGCGGTGCTCGATCTGCATGGGATCACGCTAGCCGCCGGGGCTGCCGCCCTCCCGGATCCGGCTCCCCGCGCGGGTAAACTCGCCGGATCATGACAGACACCCTGGACTCCGCCCTCGTCGGCACTCCTGCCGGCTCCGCCTCCGACTCCCCCGCCGCCCCGACCGGCCGCGTCGCGCGCCCGCAGGTGCCGCAGGAGCGACGCATCGTGACGGAGATCCCCGGGCCGCTCTCCCGCGAGCTGCACGAGCGCCGGAAGCGCGTGGTGCCGCCCGGCGTCTCGTCCCTGCTGCCGGTCTACATCGCGCGCGCCCACGGCGCGGTCGTCGAGGACGTGGACGGCAACCGCTTCATCGACCTGGGCGCCGGCATCGGCGTGACGACGGTGGGCCACACGCGCCAGGAGGTCGTGGACGCGGCGACCGAGCAGCTCGGCGACGTGATCCACACGCTCTTCACCGTGACGCCGTACGAGGAGTACGTGCGCGTTGCGGAACTGCTCGCGGAGCACACGCCGGGCACGCACGAGAAGCGCACCGTGCTCGTGAACTCGGGCGCGGAGGCCGTGGAGAACGGCGTGAAGATCGCGCGCAAGCACACGGGCCGTCGCGCGGTGGCGGTGCTCGACCACGGCTACCACGGCCGCACCAACCTCACGATGGCGATGAACTACAAGGCCTCGCCCTACGGCACGGGCTTCGGCCCGTTCGCCGGCGACGTCTACCACGCGCCGAGCTCCTACCCGTACCACGACGGCCTCTCGGGCGCCGAGGCCGCGGCCCGCACCATCTCGTACCTCGAGAAGCGCATCGGCGCGACGGACCTGGCGTGCGTGGTCGCCGAGCCCATCCAGGGCGAGGGCGGCTTCATGGTGCCGGCCGACGGCTTCCTGCCGGCGCTGCAGGAGTGGTGCACGGCCAACGGCGTGGTCTTCATCGCCGACGAGATCCAGTCGGGCCTCGCCCGCACCGGGCGCTTCTTCGCGAGCGAGCACCTCGGGCTCGTGCCCGACCTCGTGCTCACGGCCAAGGGCATCGCGGGCGGCCTGCCGCTCGCGGGCGTGACCGGCCGCGCAGAGATCATGGACTCCGCCCTCCCCGGCGGGCTCGGCGGCACGTTCGGCGGCAACCCCGTCGCGGCCGCGGCGGCCGTCGCCGTGTTCGAGGCGATCGACGCGCACGGCCTGCTCGCCGAGGCGACGCGGATCGGCGAGCACCTGCACCGGGCGCTCACCGCGCTGCAGGCGGAGCACGACATCATCGGCGACGTGCGCGGCATCGGCGCGATGACCGCCATCGAGCTCGTGCAGCCGGGCACCGGGTCCACCACCAAGGAGCCGAACGCGGACGCGGTGGCGGCCATCGCGGCGTACTGCCACGCCCACGGCGTGATCATCCTCACGGCGGGCACGTACGGCAACGTCCTCCGCTTCCTGCCGAGCCTCGCGATCTCCGAGGAGCTGCTCGACGACGCCCTCGGTGTGATCGCCGACGCGTTCCGGGCGCTCTGATGGCGACGTCCGTCGAGACGATCCCCGTCCAGGGCGCCGTGGAGCTCGCGGTGCTCGACCGCAGCGGCTTCGTGGAGTCGCGCCACATCGGCGCCGCCGTGGTGCTCTCGCCCGCGGGCGAGGTGCTGCGCGAGGTCGGCGACGCCGCCACGCCGGTGTTCCCGCGCTCGAGCATGAAGCCGTTCCAGGCGCTCGCGGTGCTCGCGAGCGGCGCCGAGCTGACCGAGGAGGAGCACGTGCTCGCCACGGCCAGCCACGCGGCGACCGCACGGCACGTGGCCGTGGTGCGCGGGATCCTGGCGAAGGCCGGGCTCGACGAGTCCGCCCTCCGCTGCCCCGCCGACTGGCCGCTGGAACGGGCGGCGCGCGACGAGCTCGTGCGCGCCGGGATCCCGGCCTCGCCCGTCTACATGAACTGCTCCGGCAAGCACGCCGCGATGCTGCTCGCCTGCGTCGCGAACGACTGGTCGACCGACGACTACCTGCACCCGGACCACCCCCTGCAGGTGCGGATCCGCGACGTGGTGGAGCGGTTCACGGGCGAGCGGATCGCGACGACGGGCGTCGACGGGTGCGGCGCGCCCGTGCATGCGATGTCGCTCACGGCGCTCGCGCGCGGCATCCACCGCATCGCGACCTCCGCGCCCGGCTCGCCGTTCGCGCTGTACCGGCACGCGGCCGCGCTCACCGCGGCCGTGCGCGCGCAGGGCTGGGCGATCGACGGACCGGGCCGCGCGAACACCGTGGTGATCGAGCGGCTCGGTCTCTTCGCCAAGGGCGGGGCCGAGGGGATCATGATCATGACCGCGCCCGACGGCACGACCGTGGCGTCCAAGACGCTCGACGGGAGCCTGCGGGCGTCCACGATCGTGGCGCTGGAGCTGCTCGCGCAGGCGGGGGCGATCACGCGGGAGGACGTGGAGCGCGTGCGCCCCGAGCTCGACCTCGTGGTGCTCGGCGGCGGCGTGCCGGTGGGCGCGATCCGGGTGTCGCCGACGCTCATCGGCTGACCCCCGCGGCCGGCGCGGCCCCGATGGCGGGCTGCGTCGACCCCGCCGGCGCCGGCGGCCAGGAGGCGCGGCGCAGGGCGCCGTCCGGCGCGACCAGCCACGCGCGCCCGGGGAGGGGCACGAGGGGAGGCGGCACCGCGCGGACGCGGAGCAGCGTGCGGACGTCCCGCGGGGCGCAGCCCTCGAGCACGACGCTGCCGGTGCGGCGGATCCCGGCGAGGAGCGGTCCGCGCAGGAGCCAGACGTCGGGATCCGCGACCACGACGCGGGCCGTGCCGGGCGCCCCTGCGGAGCCGGGACCCGTCGTCCCCGTGCCGTCCGGACGCGCCACGGGAACGGGTGCGTCCGGCGTCCACCCCGGTGGGAGATCCGCCGCGTCGACGGCGTCGATGCCGTGCTCGCGGAGACGCGCGACCGCCGCGACGGGTGACGGGGTGACGAGGGCGTGCACGGCGTCGTGGTCGAGGACCACGCGGGGCGCCGGATCGCGCGCCTCCGCGGCGGTCCCGTGCGGTGCAGGCGCAGGCGCGGGCGGCAGCGCCACCTGGATCCGCTCGCCCCGCCACTCCCCCGCGCCGGGTGCCGGGCGGGCCTCGACGAGGCGGACGTCGCCGCCCGCGAGCGCGTGCTCCTGCCGGGTGGGGAGCGCGAGGATCACCGGCGGGCCCGCCGCCGCGGCCACGGCCTGCAGCGGTCCGCTCGCGCGACGCCCCGCGACCGCGAGCGCCACCCCGGCGATCGGACCCTTGCGGACGACCACGGCGACCAGCTCGAGCAGCGCGGCCTGGTGCTCGGGGTCCAGGCGCGAGGCCGCGACGTCGAGGTCGTCCGCCAGGACGAGGAGCGGATCCCGGGGGCCGGCGGGGTCCCGGATGCGCGCGACCACGGCGCTCAGCCCGTCCCAGCAGCCCTCGGCGTCGGCGGGGACCATCCGCACGTGCATGCGTACGTCGGCCGCCGAGGCCGCCAGGGTGCGCAGGAGCGTGGTGCGGCCGGACCCCGGGCCGCCGACGACGACCAGGTGGCCGTCCGTCCCGGGCCGCCAGACCGCGGTCGCCCGCCGCTGCTCCGCGGGCAGGTCGACGAGGGCGAAGGGGAGGGACGGCACGGCGCCGGGTGCCGGGACGGGGCCGGACCGGGGACCGGTGAGCGGATCGGCGGTGTGCGCCGCGAGGTCGGCCAGCGGCACGACCGCGGGGAGCGGATCCAGCCACGGGCGTCGCACCGGGACCCGCGTCGCGCGCGCGGCGGCGACGGCGGCCAGGTCGTCCGCGGTCGTGACCGCGACCTGGAACGGCTGGGCGGGAGCGCCGTGCGCCCCGACGAGGCAGCGGCCGGGAGGGGCGTCCTGGAGGCGCGCGGCCGCGGTCGTGCCGAGGAGGGCACGGCTGTCCGCCTCGTTGTTGACGCGCAGCGAGAGGCGGAGGTCGCAGTTGGCGAGCACCGCGTCGCGCACGACGCCGGCCGGGCGCTGCGTGCAGAGCACGAGGTGCATGCCCAGCGACCGTCCCCGCGCGGCGATGTCGGCGACGACCTCGTGCAGGCCGTCCTGGTCGGCGAGGAGCGCGGCCAGCTCGTCGACGACGATGACGAGGCGCGGCAGGATCCCCGCGGCCGCCTCGTCGTCGACGTCGCGTGCTCCGGCCTCGCGCAGTGTCCGCTCGCGGTGCCGGACCTCGGCGCGGAGGCTCTCGAGGGCGCGCCGAGCGCCCTGGCCGTCGAGGTCGGTGACCAGGCCGACCGCGTGCGGCAGGACGAGCAGCGGATCGAAGGCCGCGCCTCCCTTGAAGTCGACGAGGAGGACGGTGACCTCCTCGGGCGGGTGGGCCGCGGCGAGCGCCGCCATCCACGTGACGAGCAGCTCGCTCTTGCCGCTGCCCGTCGTGCCCGCGACCACCGCGTGCGGGCCGTCGGCGACGAGGTCCACCGCGACGGGACCGCCGTGCCCGACGCCGACGACGGCGGCGAGCGTGCGCGGGCGGCCCGCCGGCTCGGCGGGGCACGGGAGGTCCGCGAACGGCACGCGGGACGGCAGGGGCGACCGCGCCGCGGCGAGACCGCGGTCCCGGGCGAGCGCCGCGAGCTCGTCGGCGAGGCGCTCCGCCTCCGTGAGGGACACCAGCTCGGGCCGCACGAGGCCGGTGCGCGTGATCCGCACGGGCGGGTCGCCCTCCGGGTCGCCGGGGTGCGCGGTGGCGGACGCATCGCCCGACGGGAGCGCGGCAACCGGCGGGAGCTCGGCAGCCGGGACGGGCGCGGCACCGGGACCGGGACCGGGCGGGGCGGCCGGGACGTCCGGCGCGGCCTCGGCCACGAGGATCCGTGCGGCACCCGGTCCGCGGACGTCGAGCACCGTGCGGCAGGCGGCCGGGAGCGACTCGACCCGCGACGCCGCGGCGAGCACCACCTCGCCCGCGCCGAGCCGGAGCCGGACGACGGACGCGCCCGGCTCGCCCGGCGTCACCGCCTCCGTGCCGGCGCCGTCCGCGGCGTGCGGGAGGCGCGCCAGCCAGTCCCACTCCGCGCCGGCCGGGCGGGAGACGACGCGGAGGTCGTCGGGCGGGAGCGCGTGCACGAGCTGGACGAGGGCGGCCCGGAGCACGGGCGCGACGAGGGCGCGCGGGCCGCGCAGCCCGAGACCGCCCGCGCCCGCGACGAGGACGGGGGCCTCGGGGACCCAGCCGACGAGATCCGCCCACCGCGCGGGTCCGGGGAGGCCCGACCCGCCTCGCCGACCGCCCGGCCCCGTGACGGGGGGCCGGGCAGCCGAGCGGCGCACGAGGCGGCGGCGGACGGGCGCGGGCTCGTCCGGCACCCGCGCCTCCGGATCCCCGCGCCACACCATCCCGCTCGACACCTCCCCGGTGCCGAGCGCGAGGACGGGCGCCGCGCCGTCCGCGCCCGGGTCGGCACGCCAGAGGAGTGCCGGGTTGGCGCGCCCGTCGAGGATCTCGCGGGCCGACGGCGCGCGGGACCGCAGCGCCGCCCGCACGGCGGCGACCCGCATCCGCACCTCGTCGTGCAGGCGCGCGGCCCGCGTCCCGCGCCTCCCGGGCGGCGCGGCGGGTGGAGCGGCGGCCGGAGATGCGCTGATCGGCGACGCCCGCGACCGCGACCACGGGCCCGAGGGCCGCGAACAGCAGCGCGTACGGCGACCGCGTGACGGCCCAGACCGCCGCGCTGACCACGAGAGGGGCCGCGACGCCGAGCACGGGGAACGGCGGGGGCGGGGCGGGCGGGGGCGACGGGGGCGGGGCGATGTCCACGGGCGGAGGACACCACGTCGCATGCGCCGGAGCCCCGCCCCGACCGCCCACCGTGCACGGAGGGCCGCGACGCGGCCTGGGGAGGACCCGTCAGCGGCGCGGCCGACCCGGGTCGTCCGGAGCACCGGCGCGCCCGCGCGCGCCCCCGGCACCACCGGTCCCGCCGGTGCCCCGACCGGGCCGCGCGCCGCGGAGCGACGCCGGCGACACGAGCGCCCGCAGCCGCTGCCGCCGGGTCCGCCCCGCGTCCATGCGCGCAGCCAGCTCGTCCACGCGGCGCCACGCGGCGTCGGCGAGCGGATCGGGCACGTCGCCGGGCGCGAACGCCGACTCGTCCGCGACGTCCGCGAGCCCCCGCGCCCCGCCGACCCCGGCGAGCCGCGCGACCTCGCGGCGGGTCGCGGCGACCGGCGGCACGAGGCCGCGGTCGAGCGCGCCGTCGCGGAACTCGTCCCATGCGCCGCCGACGCGGGCGCGCGCGTCCGCCGCCCCGCGTCGCCGACGGCGCCGTCGGGCCTTCGCGCCCACCACGGCGAGGAACGGTGACGCCGCGAGCCCCAGCCCCAGCAGCGACCAGCCCGCCACGCGCAGGGCGGCGAGCAGGGCCTGGAGCGCCGGATCCGCCTCCGGCCGGTCGTCGCGGCTCGCGTCGGGCGGCGTGCGGTCCTCGGGCTCGGCCTGCTCCTCGACGGGCGGCGGCAGCACGGTCTGCGGGCGGGCGACCTCGGTGGGCTCGTCGGGCAGGGCGTCGGGGACGTCGCGGACGGGCGGGGTTCGGATCCACGGCGACCCAGCCGGAGGATGCCGTGTCGACCTCGATCCAGGCCGTGACGTCGGATCCGGTGATCGGCACGGGGCGCCCCTCCGCCTCGCGCACGGCCGCCTCGCCGGGCGCGAAGCCCATGACGACGCGCACCGGGAAGCCCAGCTCGTCGGCCATGAGGGCGGCTGCGACCGCGTACTGCTCGGCGTCGCCCAGCATCGGGCGGGTGGTGAGGAGGTCGGCGATGCGCTCCGCCGAGTGGCCGGACCGGCTGAAGGGCGCGTCGCCGACGCCGTGGCTGACGTAGCCGTCCGCGCGGAGGGCGGAGACCGCGGCGACGAGCTGCGCGCCGGGCGAGGCCGCGGTGCCGGCCCCGGCGTCCGCGCCGCCGGCGGTCGCGCCGTCGGGGGCCGCCGTGGACGCCGCGATGCGGGCCGCGACCTCGTCGGGCACGCCCGTGGGCCGGGGCGCGACGGCGTCGCCCGGGCGCTCGTCGGCGAGCGCCTCGAGCGGCGGCGTCGAGGCGACGACCGCCTCGAGCTCGTACGCGTCGCCCGCGACGAGCCCGCCGATGACCGCGCCCGTGGCCGTCGCGTCGTCGTAGTAGAAGGAGTCGGCGAGGCGCCCGCCGTCGTCGCCCGGGAACCCGATGCGCTCGAGGCGGCCCGCGCCGGGGAGCCAGACGCCGCGGTACGCGTCGATGACGACGTCGAGGGTCACGCCGTCGCCCGGGACGCCCGTCTGGTCGAGGCGGTACGGCACGCGCGCGAAGGTGCCGGAGGCCTGCCCGGTGCGGGACGCGTCGACGCTGCCGCGCGCGCCGCCCACGCCGTAGACGACGCCGTCGTAGGTGTCGAGCGCCGCCAGCCGGACGCGTCCGCCCGCGGGCAGGCCGGCGACGGTGAACAGCGTGTCCCCCACGGTCGGCGCCTTCCAGTAGGTGCGGAACGACGAGAGCGGGCTGACCTGGGCGCGCGGGTCGAAGGGCTGCTCCACGGTGGAGCGGAGGCCGGCGCGGGAGGCGTCCGGCGGGGCGGCGCTCGTGGCCGCGACGCCCGCGACGAGGGCGACCGCGAGGACGGCGACGGCGGAGGCCCCGGCGCGCGCGCCCGAGCGCCGCCGGTCGGACGCCGACTCCACCGGGATGCCCGCCTGCCGACCGAGGCGGCGGACCGCGCGGTGCCGGCGGCGCCAGCGGCAGCGGGCGATCCACAGCAGCGCCGTCGCGAGCCACGCCAGCGCGAGCGGCACGAGGAGGCCCGAGGCGTCGGGTGCGTCCGGGCCCTGGCTGCGGTCGGGGCCGAGGGCGGCCGCGGCGACGAGGATCACGAGGGACGGGATCACCGCGAGCTCCGGCCGGCGGGTCCGCAGCGCCACTGTCACGCCGACCACGGACCCGAGCAGCACGAGCGCGAACGCGGGCACGAGGAGGGCCTGGTAGTCGCCGACCGGGAGCGCGATCGTGAGCAGCCGGACGATCCCCAGGGACGCGCCCTCGACCAGCTCGCCGAGCCCGCGGAGCGTGGGCCGCCAGCCGTCGACCGCGGCGGTCGGCACCGCGAGCGGCACCCCGAGCGCGAGGAAGGCGAGGATGACGGCGCCCGCGACGACCGCGCTGCCCCAGCGGAGGCGGGCGCCCGCGACCGCGACGAGCACGCCGACCGCGAGCGTGATCCCCGCCATGCGGACGAACGACGCGTCGCGGTACACGGGCCAGAACGCGGCCGCGGCGAGCGCCGTGAGGAGGGCGATCGCGAGCACGGGGACGAGGGTGCGGCCGGGGTCGCGGGCACCGGCGGGGACGCGCGCGCGACCGCGGGCACGGGCACCGCCACGGGCAGCGGCACCGCCACGGGCACCGGCGCGCCCCGCCGCGACGCGTGCCGCCCGCCACCCGCCGCCCCCGCTCACGACGCGCTCCGCTGGAGGGCGCCGCGCAGGTCGTCGAGGTAGCCGACGGTGAGGACGCTCAGGTCGCCGAGGCGGCGGAGCCCGGCCTCGGCCTCGGGGTCGCAGACGACCGCGACCACCTGCACGCCGGGCGGGAAGCCGACGGCGGCGGAGCGGATCGCGGCGGGCGCGGCGCCGGTGCCGCAGACGAGGAAGACGACGGAGACGCCCGCGACCTCGTCGGCGGCGGCCCGGGCGAGCTCCCCGAGCGGCGCCGCGCGGTCGTCGGCGGCGATCTCGGCGAGGTCGTCGAGGAGGCGGTCGCGCGTCACGGTGGCGAGGCGGCGGAGGCGGGCGGAGCGGGAGGCGGCGGGGGCCGGGCGGCGGACGGTGCGCGCGAGGCCGGGCAGCGTGGGGACGGTCGGCAGGCGGCGGGCCCGCGGGCGGCCCGTGCGGTCGGCGCTGGCGACGACCGAGACGGTGCGCGCGTCGACGATGGCGCGCGCGCCCAGGGATCCGACGACGCTCACGGCCAGCTCGAACTCGGCCTCGGCGGTGGATCCGGGGAGCGCGTCCGCCGCTCCCCCGGCCGCGACCGTCGTGCCGCCCGCGGGGAACCCGGCGTCGCCGCCCGCGCCGGATCCGCCGGCAGCGCCCGCGTCCGCGCCCGCGCCCGCGCCGCCGGCCGCGCCGTCCGCCGCCGCGTTCCCGTAATCCCCCGCGTGCAGGGACAGCGCCACCATGATGTGGCTCCGCCGGGTCTCCTCGAACCGCCGCACCATGGGCACGCCGGTCTTCGCGGTGGAGCGCCAGTGGATGTGCCGCACGGCGTCGCCCGGCACATACTCGCGGAGCGACTGGAAGGACACGTCGCTGTCGGTGAGGTCGCGCGTGGCGCGGCCCTCGAGGTCGCGGACGAAGCCCGTGCTCGTGCTCGGCATGGCGAGCGTGCGCGGGTGCACGAGGAGCCGGGTCGCGGCGGCCTCGGCCGACTCGCGGCGCACCAGGCCGATCGGGTCGCCGCGGACGATGCGGGCGGGGCCGAGCGGGATCACGCCGCGGCGCGAGGTGGGCACGACGAAGACGTCCTCGTGGGAGTGGCCGTGCCCGAGTGACGGCACGTGGATCTCGGCGAGCCCGGATCCGACGGGCACCTCGACCGTGAGGCCCACGGCCCGCCGCCGGAGCGGGTTGCGCACGGCGACCGTGGCGGGCGCTCGCTCCCCCGCCACCACGCGGTCGCGCGGGAGGCGCAGGGTCACCTCGACGCCCGCGGATCCGACGAGGTGGAGGAGCGCGACGACCCAGAGCGCGGCGGCGGTCCAGGCGACGGCCACGAGCTCGCGCCAGCCGAGCGCGTAGCCGGCCGCGCCCGCGACGACCGCCGCGACGGCGACGACGCGGCCGAGCGGCGTGACGACGCCGACGAGGCGCGCGATCGCGTTCCGGGGCGCGGCGGCGCCCGGCACGGCGCCCGGGGCGGCGTCCGCGACCTCGGGGACGCCGCCGGGACCGGGCGCGTCGGCGGCGCCGCGCGTCCCGACCGCGGTCATCCGCCCGGCCGCGCGCCCGCGGCGCCGGGCTCGGACGCGCCGCCCGCGGACGGCGCCCCCGCGTGCCGGTCCCGCGGCGGCGCGGTCTCGATCAGGATCTGCGACAGCACGCTCGTGGGCGTGACCCCGTCGAACTCGGCCTCGGGATCCAGCAGCAGGCGGTGCGCGAGCACGGGCTCGGCGAGGGCCTTCACGTCGTCGGGCAGCACGTAGTGGCGGCCGTCGGCGGCGGCCCAGGTGCGGGCGGCGCGCACGAGCGCGAGGGCGCCGCGCACGCTGGCGCCGAGCCGCACCTCGGGCGCGGTGCGGGTGGCGTCGACGAGGCGCACCACGTAGTCGGCGATCGACGGATCCACGTGCACCGTCCCCGCGCGCTCCTGGAGCGCGCGCACGGACGCGGCCGACGCGACCGGCGCGAGCGTCACGTCGTGTGCGCTCACGGCGGAGCCCTGCAGGATCCGCAGCATCGACTCGTGGTCGGGGTACCCGATGGAGGTGCGCAGCAGGAAGCGGTCGAGCTGCGCCTCGGGCAGGGCGTAGGTGCCCGCCTGCTCGATGGGGTTCTGGGTCGCGATGACCATGAACGGGTCGCCCACGTCGTACGGCGTGCCGTCCACCGTGACGCGGCCCTCCTCCATCACCTCGAGGAGCGCGGACTGGGTCTTCGGGCTCGCGCGGTTGATCTCGTCGGCCAGCACGATGCTCGCGAACACGGGTCCGCGGTGGAACTCGAACTCGCCCGTGCGCTGGTCGTAGACGCTGACGCCCGTGATGTCGCCGGGCAGCACGTCGGGCGTGAACTGCACGCGGCTGTGCGTGCCGTCGACCGTCTGCGCCATGGCGCGCGCGAGCGAGGTCTTTCCCGTGCCGGGCACGTCCTCGAGCAGCAGGTGCCCGCCCGTGACCATGGCGGTGAAGGCGAGGCGCACCACGTGGGACTTGCCGAGGAGCACCTGCTCGACGTTGCGGACGAGCCGGGCGAACTCGTCCTGGAAGGCGCGGGCCTCGTCGGCGGTCATCGTCATGGGGGCGTGCCTCTCGGGTGCGGCCTGGCGGTGCGGCACGGGGGCCGCGGGATCGGCCGTCATCCGCGGTGGGCGTACGTGTACAGGTTGCCCGAGTTCGCGGCGACGCGCACCTCGAGGATCCGCTCCCCTCCCGCGGGGATGATGCAGGATCCTGCCGCGCCCGACGACCCGTCGGTCCAGGGGCCCGTCCCGCCGCAGCGGTGCTCGCTCCGGGAGTAGCCGCCCGCGGCCACCGGGGGCATCGAGGTCCAGGAGGCGCTCACGGCGCCGGAGGCGTCAGCCGTGAAGCGCACGTCGCCGGCCCGCGCGTCGACCGCGACGCCGGCGTCGACGGGATCCGACCAGCCGCTCGAGCGCGGCCGCCCGTCGCCGCTGTCCTCGACCACGCGCACCTGGACGCTCGCGCGGGCGCCCGTGCGCGGCAGCGTCAGCTCCTGGCCGACGCCGACCGGCACGCCGTCGCCCTGCCCGTCGACGCGGTACAGCAGCTGGGCGGAGGCGGACGCGCTGCCCGGCCGGTACCGCGCGTCGGTGAGGACCGCGCGGGAGACGCCCTCCGAGGACCGCTCCGGGTCCGGCAGCGCGACCGTGACGACGGGCGTCGACGGCGCGGTGCGCGGCGTCAGCTGGCCGGCCTCGACGACCGTGCAGCCCTGGCTGTTGGCGGCGAGCACGGCGAACGCGACGGGCTGGTCGGTGGCGAGGCCCGTGAACAGGTGGCTGGTCGCGCCGCCCACGTCGACCGCGGGTCCGTGGTCGGCGGACCACGGCGCGACGCCCTCGGTGGCGACCGAGCAGGCGGGCGCGGACCCGGGCGCGTACGCGGCCACCAGGTAGCGGATCCCGTCGACGCCCTGGCCCTGGAACGCCGGCCACGACACGGTGACGCGCGTCTCGTCGGCGGGGTCGGCGACCGCGGAGGGCGCGCCTGTGGCGGTGGGGGCGCCCCGCGGCGTGCCGGTGGTGGTGGCCGCGAGCCAGGCGGACGCGTCCTGCACCTGGGCGCTGTTGCGCGCGGCGACCGCGACGGCGACGGGCACCTCGGGGACGAGCGACGGATCCCGCACCTCGACGCTCGTGGCGTCCGCGGCCACCTGCCGGGTGACGCCGCCCACGGTGACGACGTGCTGCGTGACCGGGCTCGACGCCGACGGCGCGTCCGACGGCCGCCACGACACGCGCAGCCCGTCGACGAGCGGCTCCACGGTGAGGCCGGCGGGGGCCGCGGGCAGCACGTCCGACCAGAGCCCGGAGATCGACGCGGGATCGGACGCGCCCACGGCGTTGACGGCCGACACCTCGACCTGCACCGCGTTCGAGGGCCCGTTGCCGGGCGTCGGGACCGCGCACGTGGTCGACGCGCACGTGACGGTCGCGGTGGCCGCGCCCCCGCGGAGCACGCGCACCTGGTAGCCGGTGATGGGCGAGCCGTTGAAGACGCCCGGCTCGAACGCGACCGTGAGCGAGCGGTCCGCGAAGCCCGTGGCGCGGAGGGCCGCGACGGGCCCGGGGCGGTCCTGCACGTGGATCACGACGGTGCCGAAGGCGGCCCGGCCCGCCTCGCCCGTGGCGTCGCGCACCTCGTACTGCACGCGCACGTCGCCGGGCTCGGCGTCCGCGGCGGCCGTGACGGCGAGGGTCGCGCGGTCGGCCGACGGCGTCACGGTCACGCCCGCGGGGAGGCTCGCGCCGTCCGCACCGCGGATGGACGCGACCGTGAGGGGCGTGCCGGGGAACGGGTTGCCGGCCTCGTCGTTGGCGAGCACGTCGATCGTGGTGGAGGATCCGCGGGTCACGGCGCCCTCGTCGGTCGCGGGCTCGGCGAGCGGGCGCGTCGACGGCACGACCCGGAGGTCCACTCGGCCCGCGCGCCCGGTCTGCGTGGCGTCGCGGACGCTGACGGGGAAGGACGCGGCCGCGCCGGTCGCGACGCCCCCGTCGGCGGAGACGCGCAGGGTGCCGCCGTCGACGGAGGCGCGGAAGCCCGCGGCCACGACGCCCTCGAGCGCGTACGCGAGCTGCCCGCGGTCGTCCGCGTACGGGTAGGTGGTGAGGCGGCCGAGGTCGATGTCCTTCGACTGCCCGGGCTCGAGGTCGATGACCGCGCCCGTGAACACGGGCGGCTGGTTCTCGGTGGGCGTGACCGTGATCGGCAGCACGAGCGCGGCGGTGCGGCCGCCCGCGGCCCCGGAGCCGATCCCGGATCCGTCGGTCACGGTGAACGACACGGCCGCGGGCCCGAAGTAGCCCGGCTCGCTGCGGTACGCGATGGTGTCCTCGTCCACGAGCTCGACGGGCCCGTCGGCGTGCGTCGCGGAGAGCGCGTTCGGGTCGGCGATCCGCACCGCGCGCCCGCCGGCGGCGATCACGTGGTCGTCGAGGTCGAGCACCAGCCGCTCGCCGCTCGCGACGGTCGGCCGCGGCTGGCCGACGCGCAGCTGCGGGAGGGTGTCCTCGAAGCCGGGCACCCAGATGAAGGCCGTGGCGGAGATCGCCGGGTCGTCGGGCTGCGCGACCGTGAAGGGGACGATGCGGCGCTCGTCGCCGACCTCGACGCGGATCCGGCCGTCGGACGTCACGCGCGCCACGTCCTCGTAGCCCGCGCCGACGCCGAGCACCAGCGCGGACACGTCGCCCTCGGCGGAGAAGACGTTGCGCATCACGTCCACGTCGACGCTCGAGCGGTCGAGCACGTCGGACAGCTGCAGCACGGCGTCGCGCGCGATCGGACGGGTGGGCGGCGCGGCCGGGTCGACGATCACGGTGAGGAACGCCTCGTCCGTGCCGCCGCGCGCGTTCCGGACGCCGTACACGAACCCGTACCGGCCGGCGGCCTCGGGCGCGACGACGCGCACGGTGTCGCCGTCGAGTCCCGCGACGAGGCCCGCGGCCTGGGGCTGCACCGAGACGAGCGCGAGCGCGCCGCCGTCGGGATCCGTGTCGTTGGCGAGCACCTGCACGCGCAGCACGCGGCCGGGCCGCACGGTCACGGTGTCGGCGGTCGCGACGGGGTTCCGCGCGCCCTCGACCCGCGGGCTGATCCCCACGCGGACGGTGCCGGTCGCCCGCGCGCCCAGCCCGTCGACCACGGCGTACGCGAACGCGTCCGTGCCCGTGGAGTAGTCGCCCGCCTGGTAGTCGATCCAGTCGGGCCCCACCTCGGTGACCTGCCCCTTCTCGGGGCCGGTGTCCTGCCCGAGGAGGCGCACGGAGTCGCCGTCGGGGTCGATGCCGGTGAGCGGCACGGGGATCCGCACGGTCTCGCCGGCGAGCACGCGCGCGGTGAGCGGGCGCGGCACGGGCGCCGCGTTGGTCGCGACGTCGGCCTCGCGCACGGAGATCGTGAGGGTCGCGGTCGCCCACTGGCCGTCGGGCGCGACCGCGCGGTAGACGGCCGTGTAGTCGCCCGTGCGGTCGGGCGCGAGGTAGCGGAGGCGGTCGTCGCTCGCGAAGAGGAGGCCGGCGCCCTCGGGCAGCGGATTGACGAGCACCGGGTCGAGGCGGAGCGCGTCGCCGTCGGGCTGCTCGTCGTTGGCGAGCACGGGCACGTCCACGGCGTCGCCCACGCGCACGGCCACGCGGTCGTCGGTCGCGACGGGCGGCTGGCGGACGGCGGGCTCGGGCACCTCGATCACCGTGATGACGCCCGCGGCCTCGGCCACGCCGTTGCTCACCCGGTACTCGACGTCCACGGGCCCGTCGAGCGGCCGGGTCAGGCTGATCCGCACGAGCCGCTGCTGCACGACCTCCGCGCGCACGCCCGCGGCGTCGCCGGGCGAGACCGCGTCCGTGATGACGAGCACGCCGCCCGCGGGGTCGAAGTCGGTCGCGAGCACGTCCACGTCCTGCGCCTGCAGCGCGCGCACGAAGACGGTGTGCGGCACGGTGACGGGCCGGCCGTCGGACTCGGGGACGCCGCGCACCTCGACCCGCACGACGCCCGTCGCGGTCGTCCGCCCGTCGGTCACCGTGTACTCGAGCAGGTGCGTGCCCGTCTGGCTCCCCTGGAGGCGGAACGTGCCGGCCTCGAGGTCGGGCGTGACCTGCACGCCGGCGCGCGCGGGCACGGCCGCCAGCCGGATCGCCCCGTTGCCGCCGCGCGCGTGCGTGAGCGGCTCCACGGTGATCTCGCGCCCGACCGCCGCCTGCACGACGAAGCCCTCGGCCACGAGCGGCACGTCGCCGGCGCGGCGCACGGTCACGACGAGCTCGCCGGATCCCTCCTCGCGCCCGTCGGACACCTGCAGCGCGACCGTGCGCGTGTCGCCGCCCGCGCCCGCGTCCGTGTAGACCACGCGGCCCTCGGGCTTCCAGCTCACGGCGTCCGGGGCGGGCACGCTCGCGCGCGTGAGGTAGAGCGGATCCCCGTCCGGGTCGTACCAGCCGCCCAGCACGTCCGTCTGCAGCCGGTCGCCCTCGGCCACCGTGCCGGTCGCGGGCCGCACCTGCACGGGCGCGGAGTTCTCGCCCTCCGTGCGCACGGCCACGCGGACGTCGGCCGTCGCGGTGCCGCCGCGGCCGTCGCTCACGACGTAGGAGAGCCGCACGGTCCCGGACGCGGTCGGCGGCAGGGCGAGTTGGAGCCCCTGCCCCTCGTGGACGATGTCGACCGTCCCGACCTCGGCGTCGACGGGCGTGACGGAGTCGATCACGAGCACGTCGCCGTTCGGGTCGTGGTCGTTGAGGAGCACGGGCAGCTCCGTGGTGCGGCCGGGGCGCGCGCCGAGCTCGTCGTCGACGGCGACGGGCGGCTGCTGCACGCGGTCGGTCTCGGGCGGGGTGTCGGCCGTGTTCTGCTCGACGACGGTGTCGGAGCGGTCGCGGTCGATGAGGTCCGACCAGTTGTCGATGAGGCCCGCGCCGCGCTGCACGGCCCACGCCGCGCCGCCGCGCACGTCGTTGAGGACGACCCGCGAGCCGTCGACGAGGAAGCGCAGCGCCGCCTGGGCCGGCATGGACCCGAGCCCGGCGGTCGCGCCGGCCGTGGTGCGGATCCCCTCGGCGTCGGTCCCAGGGAGCACCGCGGGGGCCAGGCAGCGCTGCCAGCCGGATCCGTCGGACCAGCCGGCGTACTCGCAGCCGGCCACGCGCACGGGCCGCGCGGGCGCGCCCTGCACGGCGTCGGAGACGACGACCGGGTCGCCGCCCGCGACGGGCACCTCGAGGAGCCCACCCGAGTGCGCGACGAGGACGCCGTCGCCGTCCGCGGACGCGCGCTGCAGGGCCACCTGCGCGTCCGCCGCCACGGATCCGCCGAGGTCGACCGCGCGGCCGTCCACGAGGAGGGCTCGCGCGTCGGCGTCGTAGAGCGCCCAGTGGTCGTCGACGCCCGTGAGCGCGAGGCGCTGCCCGGCCGGCCGTCCCGGGTCGCCGGCCTCGACGGTCTCCCCCGCGATCGCGACCGCCGGGTCGGCCGGCGCCTCCGCCTGCTCCTCGGCGGGCGCGCCCACGGGACCCACGTCCACGGTCTCCTCGACGGTGTCGTCGGTGGCAGCCCGGATGCGCGACAGCGTGCCCGCGTCCGCGGAGTACACGAGGAGCGTGCCGTCGGCGTCCATCGACGCGACCGCGTCGGCGCCGAGGGAGAGGGTCGGCGCGGAGCCCGCGTCGAACGCGGCGAGGCCCGCGACCGGCACGAGCCAGAGCTGGCCGGTCGCGGGGACGAGGATCGCCGCGCGGGATCCCGCGAGCATCACCTCGGCGCCCGCCGGCAGCGGGGCCGTGTCGACGACCTCGCTCGTCGCGTCGTCCACCACGTCGAGGCGCGAGCTGCCGCGGTCGGCGAGCAGCACGGTGGATCCGGCCTGCAGCACGTCGATGTCCTCGCTGCGCGAGTCGACCACGCTGTCGAGCTCGAGCACGGCCGTGTTGGCACGGCCGATGGCCTGCTGCGCGGAGTTGACGACCCACACCGAGCCGTCGTCGAGGTCGACGCGCTGCGCGTCGTACCCGTCGGAGACGAGGGCGAAGCCCGTGAGGAGGGCGAGGACGACCGCGCCGCCGGTGACGGTCGTCGCGGCCTGGCGGTGCCGGCGGATCCACTGGCGGATCATCGCGGCAGCTCCGCGCACTTCTCGGTCGAGGGCTCCCCGGCGATGCCGTCGCGCGTGACGGTGACCTGGACGCAGGCGCGGTCGCTCGTGCCCGCGGCCCCCGTCGCCACGCGGAACGACGTGTCGCGCTGCGTGCTCGGCAGGCCGCCGTCGCGGACCACCTGGTAGGCGTCGTCGGCGTCGAGCCCGGGGTCGGCCCAGGAGAACAGCACGCCGTCGGCGGTGGCCGAGGCGCGGATCTCGCCGACCACGGGGATGTCGCGCGGGTCCGTGCCGCCGCCGCGGGACGCGCCGAGCAGCACGCCCACGAGGACGCACGCCGCGACCGCGCCCGCGGCCGCCGCGCCGAGCGCGATGCGGTGCCGGGCGAGGAAGGACCGGGGCGGCGGCGCGGCGGCGCGGCCGGGGGTCGAGACGCCGACGGGCCCGGATCCGGACCGGCCGAACGACGTGGACGCGGATCCGACGCGCACCGGCTCGGACGCGACGGCCCCCGCGCCGGAGCCGCCGACGCCGCGCGCCGCACCCGGGTCCGTCACGCGCGCCGCCGTCGCCGCGGCCCTCCGCCGCACCCGCCGGGCGCCCCGCGGGCCCGCGCCGGGATCCACCTGCACGATGCCGCGCACGCGCGTCGGGTCCTCGTCCTCGTCCGGGACCGCCGCCACGGCGGACGCCCACTCCTCGCTCGCGACCTCGAGCGGCGTCTGCGCCAGGTGCAGCTCCGCTTCCACGGCCTGCAGCTCGCGCACGAACGCGAGCGCCGACTCGGGCCGGGCCTCCGGCTGCCGCGACATCGAGCGGCGGAGCACCAGCTCGAGCCGCTCGGGAACGTCGGCGCGACCGGTCGGGAGGGGCCGCGCCCTCTGGATCCGCGCGACGAGGTCCGCGGGCGCGTTCTGCCCGCCCGGCACCTCGAAGGGGCTGCGGCCCGCGAGCAGCGAGTAGACGGTCGCGGCGAGCGACCACACCTCGCTCCGCACGGTGCCGGGGCTCTCCTCGGCCAGCACCTCGGGCGCCGACCACGGGATCGACAGGCCCACGGCGTCGGTCGCCGCGGCGTCCTCGAGCGTCGACGCGATGCCGAAGTCGCTGAGCACGGGGTGCCCGAACGCGGTGGTGAGGATGTTCGCGGGCTTGATGTCGCGGTGCAGCACGCCCGCGCGGTGGGCGGTCTCCACGGCGCTCGCGATGCGGATCCCGACGCGCAGCGCCTCGGCGACGCCCAGCGGCTCGCGCCGGTACCGGTCGCTGAGGCTCGACGAGCACAGCTCCATGACGAGGTACGGCCGTCCGTCGGAGGCGACGCTCGCCTGGTGCACGGTGAGCACGGACGGGTGCGCGCTCAGCTGCGCCATGAGGTCGGCCTCGGCGCGGAACATGGCGCGGAGGCGCTCGGTCACGATCTCGGCGAGCATGACCTTCACGGCGACCTGGCGGCGCGGCATGTCCTGCTCGTAGAGGAAGACGTCGGCGAAGCCGCCGGATCCGAGCACCGTCACGTAGGTGAACCCGGGCAGCACCGGCGGGGACGACGGCAGGCGTCTGGCCATGGCCCCCTCTTCGGGTTCGGACCGACGGCAGGGGCTGTTGCGGGCGGCGGGCGGGTTGTCGGTGCAGTCGAGTCTAGGTCGCCGATCCGCGCGGGTACACGGATCGGCGGCCTCGGGACGCCCCCTGTTCGGGAGCCTCCGTGGTGCGGGGCGGGTCAGTCGCGCGGGGGGAGGTCCCGGGCCGGCTGGCCGATGTAGAGCTGCTGGGGGCGGCCGATCTTGGTCGTCTGGTCCTCGTTCATCTCGCGCCAGTGCGCGATCCAGCCGGGCAGGCGCCCGATCGTGAACAGCGCCGTGAACATGCGCGTGGGGAAGCCCATCGCCTTGTAGATGACGCCCGTGTAGAAGTCCACGTTCGGGTACAGCTTCCGCTCGATGAAGTAGTCGTCCGCGAGCGCGACGGCCTCGAGCTCCTTGGCGATGTCGAGCAGCGGGTCCTGGATCCCGAGGGCCTCCAGCACCTCGTCGGCGCTCTCCTTCACGAGGCGCGCGCGCGGGTCGAAGTTCTTGTAGACGCGGTGCCCGAAGCCCATGAGGCGGACGCCGTCCTCCTTGTTCTTCACGCGCTCGACGTAGCGGTCGACGCCCTCGCCGGAGTCGCGGATGCGGCCCAGCATGGAGAGCACGGCCTCGTTCGCGCCGCCGTGCAGCGGGCCGAAGAGCGCGCCGATGCCGGCCGAGACGGAGGCGAACATGTTGGCCTCGGTGGATCCGACGAGCCGCACGGTCGACGTCGACGCGTTCTGCTCGTGGTCCTCGTGCAGGATCAGCAGGCGCTCGAGCGCGCGGCTGACGACCGGGTTCACCTCGTAGGGCTCGGCGTTGTTGCCGAAGTTCAGGCGGAGGAAGTTGTCGACGAAGGACAGCGAGTTGTCCGGGTAGAGGAACGCCTGGCCGAGGCTCTTCTTGTGCGCGTACGCCGCGATGACCGGCAAGCTTCGCCAGCAGGCGCAGCGTCGAGATCTCGACCTGCTCCGGGTCGTGGACGCTCAGCGAGTCCTCGTAGTAGGTGGAGAGCGCGGAGACCGCGCTGGAGAGCACCGACATCGGGTGCGCGTTGGTGGGCAGGGCGCGGAACACGCCCTTGAAGTCCTCGTGGAGGAGCGTGTGGCGGCGGATGCCGTCGTCGAACTTCGCGAGCTCGTCGGCCGTGGGCAGCTCGCCGTGGATGAGGAGCCAGGCCACCTCGAGGTAGCTCGACTGCCGCGCCAGCTGCTCGATGGGGTAGCCGCGGTAGCGGAGGATGCCCTGGTCGCCGTCGATGTACGTGATGGCCGAGCGCGTCGCCGCCGTGTTGACGAAGCCGTTGTCGAGCGTCGTGAGCCCGGTCTGCCGGGTGAGCCCGGAGATGTCGATGCCGGACGCGCCGTCGACCGCGGGGAGGATGGGGAACTCCACCCGGCCGCCCGGGTACGTCAGCGTGGCCTTCTGCGGCTCGTCCGCCTGCCGGTCGTCCGCCTGCTGCCCGCCATCGGTCACGGCGCCTCCTCGAGTCTGGTGTCGGATCGGTCGGACAGATCCGCGCCTGCGGGCGCTCGTGGCACCGTTCACGGCGCCGGGTCCGAACCGACTACAGCCTAAAGGGCCGACCGGGACACTGTCGCCTCCGCCAGCATCCGCGTCGATCCGTTGGAGGTCGTGCCACGCGTGCGCTAGGAGCGCAGCCGCGCGGCCGCCGCCTCGACGCGCTCGTCGCTCGCCGTGAGGGACAGGCGCACGTGCTCCGGCGACGCGTCGCCGTAGAAGGTGCCGGGGCCCGCGAGGATCCCGAGGTCGGCCAGCTCCGCGATGCCCTCCCAGGCGTCGCGGCCGCGGGTCGCCCACAGGTAGAGGCCCGCCTCGCTCGCGTCGATTCGCCAGCCGGCGTCCTCGAGCGCGGGCCGCAGGGTCGCGCGCCGGGCGCGGTAGAGCTCCCGCTGCGCGCGCACGTGGTCGTCGTCGCCGAGCGCCACCGTCATGGCGTGCTGGAGCGGCGCGGGCGGGAGGAGACCGGCGTGCTTGCGCACGCGGATCAGCCGGGCGATCACGTCCCGGTCGCCCGCGACGAGCGCGGCCCGGTAGCCGGCGAGGTTCGACTGCTTGCTCAGCGAGTACAGCGCGAGGACGCCCCGGTGGTCGTCGCCGACCACGCGCGCGTCGAGGATCGAGGGCGTCGGGCCGTCGGCCCACTCCCCCTCCCAGCCGAGCTCGGCGTAGCACTCGTCGCTCGCGATGACGGCGCCGAGCTCGCGCGCCCGGGCGACCGCCGCGCGCAGCTGATCGACGCCGAGGACGCGGCCGTCGGGGTTGCCGGGCGAGTTCAGCCAGACGAGCCGCGTGTCCGCGGGCCAGTCCGCCGGGACGTCGGCGGGCACGCTCCGGGCGCCGGCGAGCGCCGCGCCGACGGCGTAGGTCGGGTACGCGACGCGCGGGTGCACGACCGCGTCGCCCTCCCCCAGGCCGAGCATGAACGGCAGCCAGGCCACCATCTCCTTCGACCCGATGGTCGGGAGCACCTGGTCGACGTCGAGCGTCGCATTGCGGCGCCGGGCGTGCCACTCGACCATCGCGCGCCGGAGCTCCGGGGTGCCGACCGTGGTCGGGTACGCGTGCGCGTCGGTGGCCCAGGCGAGCGCATCGCGGATGAGGGTCGGCGTCGGGTCGACGGGCGATCCGATGCTCAGGTCGACGATCCCGTCCGGGTGACGCCGCGCCCGCTCGGCGTACGGGGCCATCAGGTCCCAGGGGTAGTCGGGGAGCTCGCCGAGGGCCATGGGGGTCAGCCGGCCTGGGGCGGGAGGACCGAGATCACGGGGTGGTCGGCGTGGATCACGCCGACCTTCGTCGCGCCGCCGGGCGAGCCCATCTCCGCGAAGAACTCGACGTTGGCCGTGTAGTAGTCGGACCACTTCTCCGGCAGGTCGTCCTCGTAGTAGATCGCCTCGACGGGGCACACGGGTTCGCAGGCGCCGCAGTCCACGCACTCGTCCGGGTGGATGTAGAGCGACCGCTCGCCCTCGTAGATGCAGTCCACCGGGCACTCGTCGATGCAGGCGCGGTCCTTGACGTCGACACAGGGCAGGGCGATGACGTAGGTCACTTCGGGCGGGTCCTTCCGGGAGCGGTGCGGCCCGGACGAGTCTACGCGGCGCGCGGACCCGTCCCGGCCGGGGCGGGGTCGGCCGGTGCCGCCCCGGGAGCGCCGTCCGGGCCGGTCCCCGCGCCGCCCGAGGTGCCGCCCGCGGGCGCGCTCCGCGAGAAGCGCGGCCACACGACGACCGCCGCGACGAGGATCGCGGGGGCGACCGCCCAGACCTGGCTCAGGCCGTCGTCGGGGAACAGCACGGATCCGCTCGGGCCCCGCGTGCCGAGCACCGCGACGGCGGCGACGACGCCGAGCCCGAGGCACAGCGCGTGCACGCGGTCGACGAGGAGCAGGCGGAGGGCGACGAGCAGGCAGGCGAGCGTGGCGAGGGCGAGCACGAGCCCGACCGGGAGCACGGCGCCGCCGACGGGGAGGGTGGCCCGGTGCGCGGCCGTGCCGACCGCGCCCACGATCAGGCCCAGCACGAGGCAGGCGACCGCGGTGCCGACGCGCTGCGCGCCGCGCGGGGGCCGCGGGGCGCCGTCGTCGTCGGGCAGGGCGCCGACCGGGCGGTGGATCCGGTACGACTCGACGGGCGAGACGGGCGCGCCGATCCCGTGCGAGAGCGCGAACTGGTCGCCGTCGACGACGGTCTGCGTGCGGTGCGCGGCGACCGCGCGGATCTTCCGGTCGAGCACGTCGGTCGCGTCCACCCGGAGGTCGACGGCGTCGTCCGACAGCACGAGCACGCCCGCCGGGTCCGGGTCCGGCGCGGGGAAGCGGCCGCGCGCCGCGACGAGGTCGTGCGCCTCCCGGGCCGACGACCGCGTCGTGGTGACGAGGTACGCGGGGATCCCCGCCTCCTCCGCCGCCCAGGTCGCGATGACGTGCGTGCGCACGTGGTCGGGGTGGCCGTATCCGCCGTGGTCGTCGTAGGTGACGACGCTCGTGGCGTCGACGTCCGCGATGACGGCGAGCACGTCGCGCGCCTCGTCGGCCTCGTCGCCCGCGCACAGCGAGTCGGGGTCCAGCGGCCGGAGCGCGACGGGCACCCCGTCCTCGCCCCACTCCATGCCGGAGTCGACGTACCGGCGCGGCTCGAGCCCGCGCCAGCGCGCGTCCGCGTCGCCGAGGAATCGGTGGTCGTCGACGCCGAGCGCGGCCATGGCGTCGGCCAGCTCGGTCTCGCGGTGGTCGGCGAGCGCCCGCAGGTCGCCCTCCAGGTGGCGGAGCTCCGCCGGGATGACCTCGCCGCGCTCCCCGCGCGTGCACGTGAGGACGGTGACCGGGACGCCGTCCCGCACGAGCTGCGCGATGGTGCCGCCCGTGACGATGCTCTCGTCGTCGGGGTGCGCGTGCACGAACAGCACGTGCTCGCGGTCGGGACGACGGGTGCGGGCGGCCCGAGCGGGGCGTCGGGACGTGCCGGAGGTCATCGGGCGATCCTATCCGCGACCCCGCCGCCCCTCCTGGGGACCCGACTGGACGCGCTGCCGCCCCCGCGCTACTGTGCACGAGGTAAGGCAAGGCTCACCTACATTTCCCCACCACGAGCAATGGGACGCCTCGTCGCGTCCGCTGCCCGGAGAGGCGCACGCGTGTTCGCGAACTACCTGATCGGCCTGCGCGAGGGCCTCGAGGCCGCGCTGGTCGTCACGATCCTCATCGCCTACGTCGTCAAGATCGGCCGGCGCGACGTGCTCGGCCGGCTCTGGACCGGGGTCGGCCTGGCCGTCCTCCTGTCGCTCTCGGTCGGCGCGATCCTCACCTACGGCGCCTACGGCCTCACGTTCGAGGCGCAGGAGGCGATCGGCGGATCCCTCTCCATCGTCGCGACGGGCCTCGTCACCTGGATGGTGTTCTGGATGCTCCGCACCGCGAAGGACATGCGGTCCGAGCTGCAGGGCGCGGTCGACCGGGCCATCGCCGGCGCCGCGTGGGGCCTCGTGGCGGTCGCGTTCCTCGCGGTCGGCCGCGAGGGCATCGAGACGGCCCTGTTCCTCTGGTCGGCCGTGCAGGCCACGGGCTCCACCACCATGCCGCTCGTCGGCGCGGGCCTCGGCCTCGTCACCGCGGTCGGGCTCGGCTGGCTCGTCTACCGGGGCGTGCTCCGCATCGACCTGGCGCGCTTCTTCACCTGGACCGGGGCGCTGCTCATCGTCGTGGCCGGCGGCGTGCTCGCATACGGCGTGCACGACCTGCAGGAGGCGGGGATCCTGCCGGGGCTCGGGGCGCTCGCGTTCGACGTCTCCGGCGCCGTGCCGCCCGGATCCTGGTACGGCACGCTCCTCAAGGGCACCGTCGGCTTCTCCCCCGCCACCACGTGGCTCGAGGGGATCACGTGGGTGCTGTACGTGGTGCCGACGCTCACGGTCTACCTCGCCCTCTCCCGTCGCGGGCGGCGCGCGCGGCCGGCCCCCGCCGCCGGTGCGGAAGCCGCGCCCGGCCCCGGCCCCGCCGCAGACGCCCACGCCGCGCCCCGCGTCGTCGACGCGCCGGCCGCGCGCTGACCGCGGCCCCGCTCCCGCTCCCCTCCTTCCCTCCCCGCTCCATCCACCGCCCGGCACCGCCGGCCCGCTCCCCCCGAGGACCCATGACGCGCTCGACCCTCCCCGCCGCCGCCCTGCTGGCCGGCGCCGCCCTCGCCCTCAGCGGATGCGTCGCCAACGCCCCCGCCGCCTCCCCCGGCATCACGCAGCTCGCGGTGGACAGCTCGGCCGACGCGTGCACCGTGTCCGCGGCGACCGCGCCGAGCGGCACCGTGTCGTTCCACGTCACGAACTCCACGGACCAGGTGACGGAGTTCTACCTGCTCGCCGAGGACCGCCTCCGCATCGTCGGCGAGGTCGAGAACGTGAGCCCCGG